>CAYJEC010000449.1:0-3474 GCA_964369025.1 uncultured Ideonella sp.
CCTGCCGAGCGCCTCCAGGCCAGTCATGCCGGGCAGGTTGTGGTCCAGCAGGACCACGTCCGGTTTGAACTCGTTGTACTGGGCCAGGCCGTCCTCGGCTGAAGCGGCGATGCGGGTTTCCCAGCCGTGGCGCTCCAGGTAGAGCGCGAGGTTGCGTGCGAGGGTGTCTTCGTCGTCGACGATCAGGATGGCGCGGCCCATGAGGTCAATTATGAGCGGGCTGCAAGGACCGGAAGCTCCAGTGTCACCCGGGTTCCCCCCTGTGCGCCTGGGCTGGCCACGATCAGGCGGCCGCCCAGGCGTTCAGCCACCCGCCGCCCCAGCGCCAGCCCCAGGCCGAGGCCTCGCGGCTTGGTGGTGAAGAAGGGACGTGTCACGTTGCCGAGTTGGCCGGGGTCGATGCCCGACCCACTGTCCACGACCTCGATGACCGCTCGCGGGCCCTCACGCCGCGCCGCCAGCCGCACCGTGTCGCCCGCCTTCGTGGCCTCGGCGGCGTTGCTCAGCACCGAGGCCAGCACCTGAGCGAGCAGCACGGGGTCGACGGCCACGGCGCCGAGGCCTTCGGCCACCTCGGTGGAGAAGGCCTTGCCCTGGGAGGCAAACTCGGTGGCGAACCGGCCGGCGCTGTCGGCCAGCACGGGCGCCAGTTCGGCACGCGCGCCGCGCTCGGCCGGCTCGCGCGCATAGCTGAGCAGGGTGCGCACCAGGTGCTCGATGCGGTCGACATGGCGGATCACATCGTCGGCGGCGCTCGCCGGCGCGTCCTGGCCGAGTTCGCGCTGGAGTTCCGCCGTGCTTCGGATCGAGCCCAAGGGGTTGCGGATGCTGTGGGCCACCGACGCCGAGATCTCGCCGACCATCGCCAGCGCCTCAGCCTCGACCAGGCGCGACTGCTGGTCACGCAGCGCCCGCTGCACCCGCATCACGAACCACGCCAGGCAGGCGAACAGGAACAGCCCGCCCACCACCGCACCCGTCCACACCAGCCGCTGGCCGGAGTGGATGGCATCGAACAAGGCCTCTGGCTTGCGGTACAACTCGATGACGCCAATCACACGCTGGCCGGTCTCGTCGCGAACCGGCAGGTAGTTCTCGACGTACTCGGCGCCACCGCCCTGCATCAGCACGTGTTCGGGCTTGGTGCCGTGTGACTCGTCACCGTCTTCCGGGTTCACCACCACCTGCCCGGCCAGCGAGCGATCGAGTTCGTCGTTGGCGGCGAAAACCTTGCCGATCAGCTCCGCCTGGCTGGACCACAGCACCCGCCGGTCTGCGCTGTAGACATTGGCACGCAGCACATCCGGCATGGCAGCCACGTGGGCGAAGAACTCGCCGAAGCCGGGCGCCGCCTGGCCCGCCTCGGGGGGCGCGAAGGCCGGCGCAACCTTTTGTGTGTTGACGATGCTCTGGACGAAGTCGCGGCTGATGGCCGCGTCGCGCTCCAGCAGGCGGGATTCGAACAGGCCGGTCAGCAACCAGGCCATGCCCGCGCTGAACAGGCCGATGGCCAGGGCGCCGGTGAGGGCGAACACCGGCATCAGGCCGATACGGGGGGGTGGATCAGAGCGCATCCGGACACGATAACTAGAATTCGGGCCCATGACCCCCTTGGTGCTCAATGTTTCCGCCTACAGGTTCGTGCCGCTCGATGCGCTCGAACAGCGCCGCCAGACGCTCCACGAGGCGGCCGCGGCAGCGGGACTGAAGGGCACGGTGCTGTTGGCCGAGGAGGGCATCAATCTCGTTCTGGCCGGAGAAGCCGGCGGCGTGCAGGCCTTTCTCGATGCCCTGCGCTCCGACCCCCCGTTTTCTGGCCTGCAAGCCAAGGAGAGTTGGAGCGATGTGCTGCCGTTCAAGCGGCTGAAGGTCAAGGTCAAGCGCGAGATCATCCGCATGAACATTCCGTCGATCCGGCCGAACCTCGCGCGCGCGCCATCGGTGGCGCCAGCCACCCTGGCCCGCTGGCTGGCCACGGGCCGCGACGACGCCGGCCGCCCGGTGGTGACCCTGGACACCCGCAACGACTTCGAGGTGGACGCTGGCGCGTTCGAGGGCGCGCTGGATTGGCGTCTGCATCGCTTCAGCGACTTTCCCGAGGCGCTGGCCACGCACCGCGATGAACTGCAGGGCAAGACCGTGGTCAGCTACTGCACCGGCGGCATCCGCTGCGAGAAGGCCGCGCTGCTGATGCAGGCGATGGGCCTGGACCACGCCTACCAGCTGGAGGGTGGCATCCTGAAGTACTTCGAGGAGACGGAGGGTGCGCCGCACTGGCGGGGCGGCTGCTTTGTCTTCGACGAGCGTGAACAACTCGCCAGCGATCTGGCGCCCACCGCATGAAATCCTTGTTCTGGCGCATTTTCGGCGTGCTGTTGATGTTCAGCGCGCTGGCCGTTCCATTGATCCGCGCACCAGACCGTGCGGTCGAGACGCTGGTGGCGCGTTGGGCGCCGCCGCCGTCGGATTTCGTCGAGGTCAAGGGCCAGCTGGTGCACCTGCGCGACGAGGGGCCGCGTGACGACCCGGCACCGCTCGTGCTGATCCACGGCACGTCCTCCAGCCTGCACACCTGGGAGGGCTGGGTGGCCGCGCTGAAGAGCCAGCGCCGGGTGATCACCTTCGATCTGCCGGGTTTCGGGCTGACCGGCCCCTTCGCCGGCCAGTACACGCCGGACGACTACCGTGGCGACACCCTGGCGCGTTTCGTGATCGACCTGTTGGACCACCTTCGCCTGCAGCAGGTGGTGCTGGGCGGCAACTCGCTGGGCGGCGAGGTGGCATGGCGGGTGGCATCGCTGGCACCGACCCGGGTGCAGCGGCTGATCCTGGTGGACGCATCCGGCTACGATTTCGTGCCCGAGAACATGCCCCTGGGGTTCCGGCTCGCCCGCCTGCCGGTGATCAGCAGGTTGAGCGAACACTTCCTGCCGCGCGGGCTGGTCGAGGCCAGCGTGCTCAGCGTCTACGGCGACCCGCGCAAGGTCAACGCGGCCCTGGTCGAACGTTACGAGGAGATCACGCTTCGCGAGGGCAACCGCCGCGCGCTTCGCTTGCGCATGCAGCAACTGGAGATGGGCGAGCATGCCGCGCGCATCCCGCAGTTGAAGCTGCCCACCCTGGTGATCTGGGGCGCGAAGGACCAGTTGATTCCGCCCGCCTACGCGGAGCGGTTCGCGCGCGACATCGCCGGCAGCCGGCTGGTGGTCTTCCCGGAGCTTGGCCATGTGCCGATGGAGGAAGACCCGGTTCGCACCGCCGATCTGGTGCGTGGCTTCCTGGCGGCGCGGTGATCTGCCACCCGCTCGCCGGCGCCGCTGCGATCAGGCCGAGTTGAGCAGGGTCAGCACGTCGGAGTGGAACTCGCGTCGGTACAACACGGCGACGACGTACGCGGTGGCGGCCAGGCAGGCCCAGGGCGAGAAGAACCAGGCGATGGCCGAGCTCATCTCGAGATACGGCGGCGCCGAAGCA
>CAYJEC010000450.1:0-3469 GCA_964369025.1 uncultured Ideonella sp.
CGGCACCCGCAGCGGGTTCACGCAGGCCGCTTCGGCCGGTACGCTGTCGGACCTTGGCCGCTTCTTCAGGAAAGTAGTACTCGGCCAACATGCGACCGAGGTGGCTCATCATCCCGCCGAGAAAGGCTTCTTCGCGCTCGCGGTTGGGAGGCGACAGCTGGTCCACCAGCGTGCCAGTCAAGAGCGCCTGCAGGAACAGTTCCTTCATGCGCTGGGCATGATCCTGGTCCTTCATGTGCTCCAGAAGAACCACCGAGAGGGCCATGTTGCGAATGCCGGCGAAACCGATCAACGCAGCAGCACGCGACACCGTGGCCACCTCGCCCGCACCGACATGCCGGAAGTGCGCCGTGTTGACGAGCCTGAGCAATTTCTGCGTCAGCGCCACGTCCTTGAGGATCTCGGCAGACAGGGCTTGCAGGCTCTCCTTGTCGGACGCCGTGACGCGTTGGATGCGAACCACCGAATCGGACAATGCCGGGAAGTCGCCGTGCAGGCGCATGCGGCGCAGTAGGAACTCGAGCGTGCCGTGGCCACCCGGTTGCGGCGCGGCGTCTGGCGGCGTGAGCCAGCGGGCCAGCGCATCACGGAACTCGGCGGCGCTGCCAAAGCGCGCATCCGGTTGGCGAGCGACAGCACGCATGATCATCGTGCGCAAGGCATCGTCCACCGCCACCCGGCGGTCGGTGGGCCACGCGACATCTTCGTGAATCACCTGGCGCAGCGCACCCTCGGCGGTCGGTGGCACGGTGCGCATCGGGCCGCCCAACAACAACTGTCCGAACAGCATGCCTGCGGCATAGACATCCATTGCTGGCGTTGGTGCCTGGCCAGCCGCCGCCTCGGGCGAGATGTAGCCGGGCGTGCCGACGACCCGGCCATCGTGTGCGGCGGTCAACTTGGCCGCGATGCCGAAGTCCATCACCCTGGCCCGGCCGTCGCCTCCGATCAGGATGTTCGATGGCTTCAGGTCGCGGTGCACCACGCCGCGCGCATGGGCAAAGGCCAGCGCATCAAGCACCTCACGCGTCAATTCGGCAGCTTCGCGTGCGGGCATCGGGCCCAGCCCCCGGAGCTTCTCGCTCAGGGTGGGGCCGTCGACCCGTTCGAAGACGAGGAAGGTTGCCTTGCCGTCCTGGTCGGCCTCGTAGACGGGGACGATGCCAGGGTGGGTCAGCGAACTCATCACCCGGGCTTCGTCCAGCCATTCGGTGACCGCTTCGGAATCGGCACTGGCGCTGATCAGCTTGACCGCCACTTCGCGCTGCAGCTTTGGATCCCACCCCAGCCAGACGGTGGCCTGGGCACCGCGACCCAGCACCTGGCGCAGTTCGAACCGGCCGGCACGCTGCACAGGCCCACGTGCCGGTGCGGCGGCAGGCATCACGGCGGCCACGCTCATGAGAGGGTGCCCGCCATCGCGCCGGCCCAGGGGCCAGCCGCGGGATTGGCCTTGGCAACCGCGTCTGGTGCGGGGGCAGGTGCAGCCGCGGCAGGAGTCTTTCTGACAGGGGCTATGCCATCGCTTTGCAGGGCCTCCTGCATCTCGCGCGCCGTCAGACCCAGCGGCCGTGCGTAGCGTTGAGCCACCTGCCCCAGGGCCTTGGCCGCACGTGCAGCCGGCTGCGCCATGGCATCAACCAGATCGTTGGCGCAGCTCGCGCTGGCGCGAAGAATGTCGGCATCGCTCTCGGGCGTGCGCACGGGTGCTGCGGGGGGGATGCGGCGGATCATGTGCAAGACGCTGTCGTCCAGTCCCCAGTGGCGAGCCACGGCGGCGCCCAGCGCCTCCATGTCGGCGCCCAGCACCGCGTAAGACGCAGCTTCGGCACTCATGCCTGGCTCTTCCTTGCGTTCGGTGGTTGCCTTGCCGTCCTTGACAGCCTCGGCGATCACCGTGGTCTGCATCAGCCGGCGGATCTGGCCAGCCTCGTCGGGGTAGTGGTAGTGCACCAGCAGGCGGCCCAGGTTCTGCAACAAGGCAATCAGGTAGACCACTTCGCCGTCGTAGCCTGCCGGCACCAGGCGCGTTGCCACCCGCGCCGCGCGCTTGACGCGCCGGATCAGGGTCTCCATGTCGCGCGCAGCCTCGTCGCCCATCGGCCCCGGCCAGCGACGCAGCGAGAGCGCAGCACGGCGAACGCCGTCCAGGCCGACCATCGCGATGGCCCGGCGCAGCATCAGAACCGGCCCATCGCCGGACACCTTGGCGCCGCCGACCTGCGCGCTGTTGACCATCCTCAGCAACTCGAAGCTGAGGGCGATGTCGTCCAGGATGATGTCGGCCATGTCGGCTGTGCGGGCGCTTTCCATCAGCGCCAGGTGGGCCACACGGTCAGCTCCGCCCGGCTGCGCCGGCAGCGTACCGACCTGCCGCAGGCGGTCCAGCAGCAGCGCCAGCGGGCCGCCGTCCTGCTCGGCGGTGGTCTTGATCCAGCCTTCCAGCGCGCGCTGCAACGTGCGGGCGTTGTGGTAACGGTGGCGCTCCTGGCGATCAGTCGCCCGATTGACGATGGCACGAAGCGGCTCGGGGATCGGGCGCGGCACGTTCCAGGGCAGGCGGACAAAGTCCATGCCCTGCGGCGGCATGCGGTTGATGACACGGCCGACGTCGGGTTCATCCAGAGCCGGCGCGCCGGCGAGCCCGTGATGGGCCACCAGGCCCAGGGCCAGCACGTCGCCAGCCGCGGCGTCGCGTACCGCGCGCAACTCGTCCAACCCGCCGGCCTGGGTGTTGGAGATCGGCCGCACGCTGGCCACCTCCAAGCCCATCACGGTGACTTTCTGGTCAGCATCGACAGCCAGCCACCAGGGCTGCAGATCGTGGTGGGCCGTGCCGGCTTCGTGGGCGAACGCCAGCCCTTGGGCCGCCTGGGCCAGCCAATCGGCCAGTTCTGTGGCAGCCTCGCCTTGCGACGAAAAGCGCTCGGCCCAGGTGGTGCGGGTGCCGCGCTCGTAGACGACAAAAGGCCAACGATCGTGTTCGCCGATGTCCAGCGGCTTGGCCAGACGGGGATGATTCAGGCGAGCAGCACGGCGCACGTTCTGCATCCACGCCGTGGCGGCTTCACCCGGTTGCTGGCGCGGCATGGCCAACATGAACTCCTCGCCCTGGCGAGGCTCCAGCACCAACCAGAGCATGCTGCGTTCGCTCTTGCCGATCAGCCGAAGCAACTGGAATCGACCGAACATGCGCACCGCACCGGAACTGCCGGTGGCTTGCGAATCGGACGAGGCTGTGTGGTGGGCAGGCGAAACCATGGGAAGAATGACCAGTGTCAGCGCCGATTGAACCGCTTTCGGCGGGCACCCGGTGCCCGGAACTGCGCGGCAAAGCGTGAGTAATTCGCGCTCAAGGGGCAGGTGGCACGGCCGAAGGCCGCCACCCTCCCCGCACGGTCAATCCAGCGGTATCACCTGGCCCAGCCCGTTGACGAAGGCGGCGCGCACCTCCTCCCCCGGCTGCAGC
>CAYJEC010000451.1:0-3469 GCA_964369025.1 uncultured Ideonella sp.
ACCCTCGGCGGACCTCGCTGGACCCGTCGTCGCGCAGGTGGGCGAGCCAGAACCGGCGCGAGAGGCCTTGCAGCGGCGCCATGGCGTCCGCCAGATACTCGTTGTTGCAGCAGCGCGCGACCAGGCGATGAATGTCCTTGAGCGTCTCGGCGTACTCGGCCAGCGCCATGGGCTCGCCTGACAAGCGAAGCAGCATCGCCTCCATCTGGACGCGATCGTCGGTGGTGGCGCCGTGGCAGGCCAGCCGGACGGCCAGAGCCTCCAGCACGCGCCGCACCTCCAGCATCCGCAACTGTGCTTCCACCGACGCCGGGGGAATGAGCACGCCCCGGTTGGGATGGATCTCGACCATGCGGTTGCGCGCCAACTGCTGGAGGGCTTCGCGGATCGGCGTGCGACCCAGCCCGGTCTTCTCCATCAGCACCGCTTCGGACACCAGGTTTCCCGGCGCCAACTCCTCGGACACGATCAGTTGCTCGATCCGTTGATACGCCTGTCCTGCTTTGCCCTGGCTAACCATCACGCTCCCAATGCAGCCAAAACAGCCGACGACATGCCCGAGCATAGGCGCGACCGTAAAACACCCATTGTACAACCGATATATTGGTTGCATACTACGCATCCGCGATCAGCCTCGTCAACACCAAGAGGCTTCGTGACGACACCCGCCACTGCTCAGGAGCCCCTGTGAAATACGACCCGTCGCGCGATAAGTGCCCCCTGCCGTTTTCGCCGTTCAAAAGTTGCACGGTGCCGCGTCCCATCGGCTGGCTGTCCAGCGTCAGCCCGGACGGCATCGACAACCTGGCGCCCTACAGCCAGTGGCAGAACCTCACCTTCGATCCGCCGATGGTGATGTTCGCGGCCAACCAGTATCCCGACGGGCGCCGCAAGGACACCGTGCTCAACGCCGAGCAGACCGGCTGGTTTGTCTGGAACATGGCGACCTACGCGTTGCGCGAGGCCGTCAATCTCAGCGCCATGGCGGTGCCGCCACACCAGAGTGAATTCGATCTCGCCGGCGTCACGCGGCGTCGCGCCGATCTCTGCAACGTGCAGATGGTTGCGGAAAGCCCGGTGCACTTCGAGTGCCGCTACCTCTCGACCCATCGCTTTACCGGCAACTCGAAGGTCGGCACGATCGACGTGGTGTTCGCCCAGGTGGAACGCATCCACATCGACGAGAACTTCCTGACGCCCGAGGGCAAGCTCGACATCCTCAAGGCGCGCCCGCTGGCCCGGCTTGGCTACTACGACTACACCAGCGTCACGGACATCTTCGAGATGCGCATCCCGAACGCGAGTGCCGCCGAAGCTGACGGTTTGGAGGGCGCGCCGGCCTGAACCAGCGACCGGCAGCCAGTAGCCGGCAGCCGGGAGCCGCGTCATGCCGATCACCCACACCAGCAATCACGTGACATGCCCTGAGACGACGCAGACACCAGGTGTGCACGGCCCCACGGTGCACCGTCGATGCTCCGACCAACGCCTACCGCCAATGGAGAAAACCATGCAGAGCCAGATACTTCGCATCAATCGCAGGACCGTCCTGAAGACTGCCGGCGCCGCCACCGCGGTCGGCATCGCACAGCCGTTCGTCTTGTACGACGCTCACGCCCAGACCGCCGTGCCGGTCAGGTTGACGACCGGCCTGAAGCTGGCCAACTACGGACCCATCTACGTCGCGCAGCGCGCTGGGCTGTTCGAGAAGCAGGGCTTGAGCCTGGCCGCAGATGTTGGCGGCAGCGTCAACGAGCCTGTTGCCATCGCGCTGTCGGGGCGTGGCCAGTTCGCCGCCACCGGCACCGGAATGGCCATGAACTCGACGGCGGAGGGCGGCCGGATGAAGGTCATCGCCAAGATGACCGGAGCGCTGGGGATGTGGGTCATCGCCAAGCCCGGGACGAACTTCAAGTCGCTCGCGGACTTCAAGGGCAAGAAGGTGGCGAGCCTGCGGTTCCCATCGAACACAGTGACGTCGCCCACCTTTGCGATGAAGAAGTTCGGCGGCTTCGACGCCAAGGCCTCGGGTGTCGAATTTGTTGAAGGGCCACCGGGATCGATCGTGAGCGCCGTCCGCGACGGACGCGCAGACGTTGGTGTCGTGTTCGAGTGGGACGCCAGCATCGCCGCCCAGTCCGGGCTGCAGGTGGCCTTCGGCTTCGCCGAAACGGTGGGGCCTATCCTGCTGACATCCGTGATGGTCAAGGAGGACTACCTGGCCTCCAATGCCGACACGGTGCAGCGCTTCTGCAACGCACTTGCCGCAGCGATGAAGTTGATCCGCGAGGACAAGTCGGCCTATGTGTCGGCGATGTCGGCGGAGTTTGCTAATCTGGACAAGACGGTGGTCGGGGCCGGCTGCGACCGCCTGCTGGCGACCCGCGGGTTCGTGCCGCTGTCGCCCGTGGTCAGCAAGGCCGAATGGGATGCGATCGTCGAGCACGACACACTCGCGGGCACGGTGCGCAAGGCGTTCTCCTTCGAGGAAATGGTCGACAACCGCTTTGCACAGAAGGCCACCGAGGCCTTCGGACTGCGTGGTTGACATGGGTGCCGCACCTGCAGCCATCGAGTCGCTCCCCGGCCGGAGCCAACCGTCCGGGCCTCGACGCATCCTCGTCTACCAGACGCTTCTCGTCGTCGCTCTGTTCGCACTCTGGGAAGTGCTCGTTCGAACGAAGCTGCTTCCCGTCTACCTGTATGGGCAGCCCAGCGGGATCCTGGCGAAAGCACAAACGCTCCTGGCCGAAGGCGACCTGATGACGCACATCGGTGCGACCGCGTTCGCATCGATCGTCGGCTTCCTGGTCGGCACAACACTCGGCAGCGTCACGGGTTTGCTGCTGTGGCTCTCGAACACTGCAGCGCTCGTGCTACGGCCGGTCATCGTGGCGATCAACGGCGTACCGAAGATCGCCCTCGCGCCGCTGATCGTGGTCTGGTTCGGCGTTGGACTCGGCGCGAAAGTGGCCATCGCCGCCAGCCTGACCTTCATCGTCGCGCTCATCTCCGTCTATCAGGGCACGCAGGAAGTCGACGAGGACCTCGTGAAACTGATGCGTTCGCTCGGCGCCAAGCCGCTGACGATCTGGCGCAAAGTCATCGTGCCGGGCGCCACGCCGTGGATCCTGTCGACGATGCGCCTGAACATCGGCTTCGCGATGATCGGCGCGGTCGTCGGCGAGTACATCTCGTCGAAAGTGGGGCTGGGCTACATGATCTACAACGCCGGTGCGCTGTACGACTTGAACGGCGTGTTCGTGGGCATCTTTTGCCTGATGGCACTGGCGCTTGTGCTCGACGCCGTGCTCGGAAAGATTGAAGCGAGGTTCAAATGGTGAACGCACCAGTGCTCGAAGCCAAGCAAGTGACGATGGCCTTCAACGCGGGCACTCCCCGCGAAGTCGTCGCATTCCGGGACATCAGCTTCACACTCAGGCAGGGCGAAATTCTCGCCATCGTGGGC
>CAYJEC010000452.1:0-3466 GCA_964369025.1 uncultured Ideonella sp.
AGCCATGACGAACTACGCAGAATTTCACCGCCGTTCGATTGATGATCGCGACGCGTTCTGGTCCGAGCAGGCAGCATTGATCGACTGGCACAAGCCTTTCGACCAGGTCTGCGACTACACGAACCCACCGTTCGCCAAGTGGTTCGCTGGTGGCTTGACCAACCTGTGCCACAACGCGGTAGACCGCCACCTCTCGACGCGCCCGGACCAGAACGCGCTGATCTTCGTCTCCACCGAGACCGACACCGAGAAGACCTACAGCTTCCGCGAATTGCATGCCGAGGTGCAGCGCATGGCGGCCACCCTGCAGTCGCTGGGTGTCGGCAAGGGCGACCGGGTACTGATCTACATGCCGATGATCGCCGAGGCCTGCTTCGCGATGCTGGCGTGCGTGCGCATTGGCGCCATCCACTCGGTGGTGTTCGGAGGCTTTGCCAGCCACTCGCTGGCCAGCCGGATCGACGACGCCCAGCCGAAGCTGGTGATCAGTGCCGACGCCGGCATGCGCAGCGGCAAGGTGGTGCCATACAAGCATCTGCTCGACGAGGCCATCAACCTGTCGGCGCACAAGCCGGCCAAGGTGCTGATGGTCAACCGTGGCCTGGCCGAGTTCCCCAGGACAGCCGGACGCGACGAGGACTATGCCGCCTGGCGCGACAAGCACCTGGATGCCCAGGTCCCCTGCGAGTGGGTCGACAGCACCCACCCCTCCTACATCCTTTACACCTCCGGCACGACCGGCAAGCCCAAGGGTGTGCAACGTGACACGGGCGGTTACGCGGTGGCGCTGGCCGCCTCGATGCGCCACATCTACCAGGCCCAGCCAGGCGAGACCTACTTCTCCACCAGCGACATCGGCTGGGTGGTGGGCCACAGCTACATCATCTACGGCCCACTGATCAACGGCATGGCCACCATCATGTACGAGGGCCTGCCGACCCGGCCTGACGCCGGTGTGTGGTGGAGCCTGGTCGAGAAGTACCGGGTCAGCGTGATGTTCAGCGCCCCCACCGCGGCACGGGTGCTGAAGAAGCAGGATCCCGCCTTCCTGACCAAGTACGACCTCTCCAGCCTGAGGGCCTTGTTCCTGGCCGGCGAGCCGCTCGACGAGCCCACGGCCACCTGGATCGCAGGCGCGATCGACAAACCCATCATCGACAACTACTGGCAGACCGAGACGGGCTGGCCCATCCTGGCGATCTGCAACGGCATCGAGAAGGCCCCCACCAAGTTCGGCTCTCCCGGCAAGGCGGTTTACGGCTACGACGTGCGCCTGATCGACGAGACCACCGGCGCAGAGATCACCGAGCCCAACCAGAAGGGCGTGATCGCGGTCGAGGGCCCGCTGCCTCCGGGCTGCCTGCAGACGGTGTGGGGCGACGATGCGCGCTACGTGAAGACCTATTGGTCGGCGATACACGGCCGCACCATGTACAGCACCTTCGACTGGGGCGTGCGAGACGCCGACGGTTATTACTTCATCCTCGGCCGAACGGACGACGTGATCAACGTGGCGGGCCACCGCCTGGGCACCCGTGAAATCGAGGAAAGCATCTCCAGCCACCCGGCGGTGGCCGAGGTGGCGGTGGTCGGCGTGGCCGATCAGCTCAAGGGCCAGGTGGCGGTGGCCTTTGTGGTGCTGAAGGACGCCGGCCTGGCCGCCAGCGCCCCCGACGCGTTGAAGCTCGAGGGCGCCATCATGAAGGTGGTGGACGAGCAGCTTGGCGCGGTGGCGCGCCCAGCCCGCGTTCGCTTCCTGAGCGTGCTGCCCAAGACGCGCTCGGGCAAGCTGCTGCGCCGCGCCATCCAGGCGGTGTGCGAAGGGCGCGACCCCGGGGATTTGACGACCATGGAAGACCCCGGCGCACTGCAGCAGGTGAAGGACCTGCTGCAGGCCTGATCCAGCCGGCGTTGGATCGACACGGAAACCGGTAGCGCAACCCGCTATCCTTCGCCTTGAGCGAAGGATAGCTTGCGAACTCCCGTGGACGAGCTGGCGAGCCTTCGTGCAAGATCGTAGCTGCGATGGGCTGCTGGTGCCGGGTTGACCGACCGGGCGCCGGCCCCGGCCGTCAGCCTGACCCGGGCGACGCGGCGCGGGTGAAGGCGGCTGTCGCTCCCGAATCTTCCTGGCCATGCGCTTCGACCTCGTCACCCTCAACCTTGTGCTCGCGATCGCCGAGACCCGAAGCATCACTCGGGCGTCGGAGCGCGAGCACCTGGCGTTGGCTGCGTCCAGCAAGCGCCTGAAAGACCTCGAGACCCGGTTGGGCGTGCAGTTGTTCGAGCGTCGGGCACGCGGCGTGGAGGCCACCGAGGCCGGCCGCGCGCTGGTTCGCCACATCCGCAGTCTGAACGCCTCATTGCACGCTCTGGAGAGCGAGGTCGTCGAGTTCAGCCGCGGCGTCAAGGGCCATCTGCGCATCGCGGCGAACGCGGCGGCGATCGCAGAGTGCCTGCCGGCCGACCTCGCGGCCTTCTCGCGTGA
Source organism: uncultured Ideonella sp. (assembly GCA_964369025.1). Classification (GTDB taxonomy): domain Bacteria; phylum Pseudomonadota; class Gammaproteobacteria; order Burkholderiales; family Burkholderiaceae_C; genus Ideonella. The sequence continues at coordinate 2,489 of CAYJEC010000452.1, forward strand.
GCACCCTCAGATACGCATCAGTCTGGAGGACCTCACCAGTGCCGAAGTCCAATCGACCGTGGCGGATGGGCGGGCCGACGTAGGCGTTCTGGCTCCGCCGGCCACCGACTCCCGCCTGGCCACCTGGCCCTACCGTGCTGGCGAGTTGGCGGTGGTGGTGCCGCGCGGCCATGCCTTGGCGGCCTCGGCCGAACCGCTTTCCTTCGACGCCCTGCTGGACTACGACATGGTCGGCCTGCACATCGGCGCCTCGGTGCATGAACTGATGCTGCAGCGGGCGCTTGAGCGCGGCCGCACGTTGAATGCACGCTTGCAGGTGCGCGGTTTCGACGCGATCGCGCAACTGGTGGGCGCGGGGCTTGGCGTGGCGGTGCTTCCGGCGGCCGTGGCGCAGCGCTTCGCGAGGCTCTTTGACATCGTTGTGCGCCCTCTGGACGAGCCGTGGGCGCGGCGCCGCTACTTGATCGCTGCCCGCAACCAGGAGGTGCTGCCGACAGTGGTGCAGCGCTTCGTCGATACCCTCGTGCGCCTGGCCGCCACCGAAACCGAAGGCGCCATGACGGCGCCGAATCCCTGACAATTCGCCCTCGGGCCACCGGATCTCCACATGACCGCACGCACTCTCTACGACAAGCTGTGGGACGAGCACGTCGTCCACACCGAAGAGGACGGCACCGCCGTTCTCTATATCGACCGCCACCTGGTCCACGAGGTGACCAGCCCGCAGGCCTTCGAGGGCCTGGAACTGGCCAGGCGCAAGGTCTGGCGCCTGTCGGCCAACCTGGCGGTAAGCGACCACAACGTGCCCACCACGGACCGCTCGCAGGGGATCGTCGACCCCATTTCCAGGCTGCAGGTCGACACGTTGGACGCCAACTGTGATCGGCATGGCATCACGCAGTTCAAGATGAACGATCTCCGGCAGGGCATCGTTCACGTGATCGGGCCGGAGCAGGGGGCCACCTTGCCGGGCATGAC
>CAYJEC010000453.1:0-3432 GCA_964369025.1 uncultured Ideonella sp.
TGCGGCCTCGTGGTGTGCCGCAGGCACACGGCCTCGGCCACGCCTCGCTCTGTGGCATGCCAGGCACGAGCGTGAACCCTCCCATGGCGTCAACGGGCCCTAAGCGCCTTGGCTGAACCTTTCGAGTTCACCCCCTACCGCGACACCGACGAAGCCGCGTGGAACGCGCTGGTTGCCTCCAGCCCCAACGGCACCTTCCTGATCGACCGGCGCTTCATGGGCTACCACGCCAGCCGCTTCGAGGATGCCTCGCTGATGATCCATCGTCGGCGCCGCCTGGTGGCCGTGCTGCCGGCCAACCGGGTCGGTACCAAGGTGTCCAGCCATGCCGGGCTGAGCTACGGTGGCCTGATCCTGGCCGACACGCTCGGCGCGCAGGCTACCTGGGACCTGCTGGCCGGGCTGCGCGCCCACTGGCGTGCGCAAGGCGTCGAGCAGCTGCTCTACAAGACGGTGCCCTCCATCTACCACCGCCTCCCCTGCGAAGATGACCGCTATGCCCTGCTGCGCTGTGGTGCCCATCTGGTGCGGCGGGACGCGCTTTCGGTGATCGGCCCGACGCCGGCGCACTGGTTGCCGCGCCGCCGCCGCGCCATCACCCAGGCCACGCGGCAGCGGGCAGGGCTGGCTTTCAGCTCGCAGCACGGTGCCAGCGCCGACTGGTCGGCCTTCTGGCCGCTGCTGGCCGCCGAATTGCAGGCCCGCCATGGCAGCCAGCCGGTCCACGATGCCGATGAGATCGCGCTGCTGGCTTCGCGCTTCCCGGGCGAGATCGGGCTCCACATGGCGCGGCTCGACGGGCAGCTGGTGGCCGGCCTCGTCACTTTCGACTCTCCGCTGGTGAGCCACCTTCAGTACATGGCCGCCAATGAAGACGGCCGGCGTTGCGCCGCACTGGACCTGCTGCTGGAGCAGGCCATCGCCCGGGCGCAGGCGGCTGCCCGGTGGTTCGACTTCGGTCACTCGAACGAGGACCAGGGCCGGGTGCTCAATGCCGGCCTGGCCTTCTACAAAGAGAGCTTCGGCGCCAGCACCGTGGTGCATGATCACTACCTTCTGCCCTGCTGAGCCCAGCCCACGATGGAAAGACCTGCCGTGCCCCATGTCGAGGATTGCCGATCGGTCGAACTGCGCACCGTGTTCGACCACCGTGGTTCGATCTCGTTCGTTGAGTCGGGTGTCGATTTCAGCTTCCCGATCAAGCGAGCCTATTGGACCTACGATGTGCCCTCGCGAGCGTCGCGGGCTGGCCATGCACACCGAGGGCTGCGCCAGCTCTACGTGGCCATTTCGGGCTCATTCCAGGTGCACCTGGACGACGGGGTGCACCAGCGCGTGGTCGCGCTCAGCCACCCCAACGAGGGCCTGCTGATGGTGCCGGGCATCTGGCGCGAACTGCACGGGTTTTCGTCCAACGCCTGCCTGCTGGTGCTGGCCTCGGAGTTGTTCGACGAGGCCGACTACATCCGCGAGCACACCGACTTCATGCGCTGGGTCCAAGCCGGTCGGCCCTGACGCTGCTGGCCAGCGCCGGGCCCCGACTCAGGGCTTGCGGGCCAGCATCACGATCTCGGCCGCCTGCATCGGGAACGCCTGGCCCAGGTCGATGAGGCCTTGCACGCCGCGTTCACCCAGCGAGGGCAGCAGCATCGCCATCTGCGCATGGGTGAACGGCTTGAACAGGTAGCCCTCCAGCGAGACCTCGGTCAAACCCAGCGCCGACACCATGTCGCGCAGATCCCGTGGCCGGAACACGCGTGGCTGGCCCAGTTGACGGTTGCGCTCGCTGAGCGCCTCGGGCGAGTCGATCAAACCCATCTGCACCGCCAGCAAGCGGTGGAAGCTGAGCGCGTTGGGCACACTGACCAGCAGGTGCCCTCCGGGCCGGAGCCAGCGCAGGCCGGCCTGCAGCAGCGCCTCGGGTTCGGCGGTCTCGTGGATCACGCCGGAGACGACCAGCAGATCGGCCGCTGGCCCGTCGGGCCAGGCTGTGGCCAGTGCTGCGTCGGCGTGCTCGATGTAGTCGGTGGTCACCCGCAGGCGTGGCTCGCGTGCCGCAAACGCGCGTGCGATGTCGGCATAGCGCTGCGCGGGCTCGACGACCTGCCACTCGGTGACCCGGTTCGGGGATTCCAGCACCTGGGCCACCAGCAATTCCGGACCACAGCCCACCTCCAGCACCACGGCGGGCTGCAGGGCCCGGACCTGGGACAGGTTGTGTTGTTGGCGCGCCAGCAGGCAGACAGTCTCGAAATCGAGGTCTGCGTCGTGCCGAGCCGCATAGTCGTCGGCGGCCAGCGGCTTGCCCCGGGGCGGGGTGTTCATGGGCTGGCCCATTCGATCACCGCATCGGCCACAGCGTCGATCTGCTCCAGGCCGAGATGGGGGCCGATCGGCAGGCTCAGCACCTCGTCGGCGAGGCGGTCGCTGAGCGTGCGCCCGGCCGGGCCGAAGTCGGCGAACGGCGGGTACCGGTAGACGGGGCGGGGGTAGTGGATCAGCGTCTCGATGCCGCGTTGGGCCAGGGCCGCCTGCATGGCGGCGCGCTGTGCGCTGCGCACCACGAACAAATGCCAGACAGGTTCGTCGCCTTCGGGCACCTGCGGCAGTGCCAGGCCTGGCACGCCAGCCAGCCGTTCGAGGTAGCGCGCGGCCTGGGCGCTTCGCTGTGCGTTGTGGGCGTCCAGCCGTGCCAGCCGCACGCTCAGCCAGGCTGCCTGCAGTTCGTCGAGCCGGCTGTTCACACCCTCGCTGTCATGGGCATAGCGCGTGTGGCTGCCGTAGTTGCGGCGCGCGCGCAGCGCCTCTGCCAGCGCATCGTCGTCGGTCACGACAGCGCCCGCATCGCCGAAGGCGCCCAGGTTCTTGCCGGGATAGAAGCTGTAGCAGGCCAGGCGGCCAAAGCCTCCGACGGCCTCGCCCTGGTGGCGCGCGCCGTGCGCCTGGGCGGCGTCCTCGATCATCAGCAGGCCGCGTTCGGCACACAGCGCACGCATGGCCGACGGATCCGCGGGCTGGCCATAGAGGTGCACCGGCAGCACCGCCCGCGTGGCTGGCGAGATGGCTGCTGCCACGCCTGCGGCGTCGATGCAGTAGCTGCCATCGGCCGGCTCCACGGCACGCGGTATGGCGCCGCACTGACGCACCGCCAACCAGGTGGCAATGAAGGTGTGGGCCGGCACCAGCACCTCGTCGCCGGGGCCGATGCCGCTCACCTGGAGCGCCAGGGTCAAGGCGTCCAGCCCATTGCCGACACCGATGGCGTGGCGGCGGCCGAGGTGGCTCGCGAACGACTGCTCGAAGGCCAGCAGTTCAGGCCCGAGGATCCAGCGCCCGCTGTCCATCACGCGCCGGTAGGCGGCATCGTAGCCGGCCTGGTCCTGGCGATAGATCGCCTGCAGGTCAAGGAAGGCGATGCCCATGTAAGATCTA
>CAYJEC010000454.1:0-3419 GCA_964369025.1 uncultured Ideonella sp.
TGATGGACCGCATGGTCGGCAAGGATTTCGAGGCGGGCCTGGCCAACCTCAAAGCTTTGGCCGAGGCACCCTGAACGCACCTGGCACCCGCCCGGCCCTCCGCGTCGGTCTGATCGGCTTCGGCTGCGCGGGTCGAACCTTTCACGCACCGTTGATCTCGGCGTCACCGGGCACGGCGCTGTGTGCAGCGGCCAGCCGGCGGCCCGCCGAGGCGTTGGCCGTGATGGACTGGCTGGATCTCGGCCGCCGCAGCGCCGCCGAACGGCGCGAACTCAACCGACCGGCCTGCCGCTCCCAAACCGGCTGACACCGCGACAGCAAGGTACGCTCACGGGTTCCGCCCACTGCTTCCACCATGGCCCTCAAATCCACCGTCTTCAAGGCCCAGTTGCAAATCGCCGACATGGACCGCTCGCTCTATGCGGACCATGCGCTGACGCTGGCGCGCCACCCGTCGGAGACAGACGAACGCATGATGATGCGGTTGCTCGCGTTCGCACTCGCGGTGCCGGCGGACAACGACCACGGGGCGCTCGAATTCGCGGGGGGCCTGTCCGATGCCGACGAGCCGGATCTGTGGCAGAAGGACCTGACCGGTGCCCTGGTGCAGTGGATCGAGGTCGGCCAGCCCGACGACCGCCGCCTGGCCAAGGCCTGTGGCCGCTCGGACCGCGTTCGCCTGTGGACCTACCACCCGGCCACACCCATCTGGTGGGCCGGCATCGAGGGCAAGGTGGCGCGGCTGGCCAACCTAGAGGTCTGGCAGATTGACCCGGCCGACAGCCAGGCCATGGCCAAGCTGGCCGAGCGAAGCATGCAGTTGCAGGTCACCGTGCAGGAGGGCCACATCTACGTGGGCAACGGCCGCGACTCCGTCGCCCTCGAGCCCCGACTGCTGAAGGCCATCAGCACCCGCCGCTGACCCCCAACGTGACCGGGCCCCGCCCGGCTGGCTATCATCTGTCGCCCGGCTCCACCCCACGGCCGGTTGATTCGCCACCCGCGAAACCCTCCGATGACACACCACCTCCTCCACAGTCTGGCGGCCGCCCTGATCGGCGCTGCCGGCTCGATCGCCATGGCCCAGACCCCCGCACCCCAAGACCCCTACCTCTGGCTCGAAGACGTGCAGGGTGAAAAAGCACTGGCTTGGGTGCGCGAGCGCAATGCCGCGTCCCGCCCGGTGCTCGAAGCGCACCCGGACTTCCAGGCCAACCGCAGTCGCTTCAAGGAGATCCTGGACTCCAAAGAGCGCATTCCGGCGATCAGCCGTCAGGGCGACTGGCTCTACAACTTCTGGCGCGACGCCGGCAACCCGCGCGGCCTGTGGCGGCGCGCCACACTGGCCGAGTACCGCAAGCCCCAGCCGGCCTGGGAACTGGTGCTGGATCTCGACGCCCTGGCCAAGGCCGAGAACGAAAACTGGGTCTGGTCGGGAGCCAGTTGCCTGGGCGGCGCTTCGACCCGCTGCCTCGTCTCCACCTCGCGCGGGGGCGCCGACGCGACTGTGGTGCGCGAGTTCGACCTGGCCACTCGCAAGTTCGTGGACGGCGGCTTCGCGCTGCCCGAGGCCAAGAGCCAGATCGACTGGCTGGACGAGAACACTGTCTTCGTCGGCACCGATTTCGGCCCCGGCTCGCTGACAGACTCGGGCTACGCGCGGGTCATCAAGCGTTGGAAGCGCGGCCAGCCGCTGAAGGATGCAGTCACCGTCTACGAGGGGCAGCAGGCCGACGTAGCCGCCTTTGCCTTGATCGACCACACCCCTGGTTTCGAGCGCGTGGTGTTCGGGCGTTCGCCGAGCTTCTTCACGACTGAAATGTCCCTGTGGCAGGCCGACAAGGCCGTGCCCATCGTCAAACCGGCCGATGCCCAGTTGGCCTTCTGGCGCGATCAGGTTCTGATCGAGCTGCGCAGCGACTGGGCCGTGGGTGGCGCGACCTGGCTGCGCGGTTCGCTGCTGATCACCGATGCTGCCGCCTACCTGCGCGGAGAACGGCGCTTCACCGCGTTGTTCGCACCCACCGCCACCCGGTCGCTGGCCAGCTACTCATTCACCCGCGGCCAGGTGCTGCTGAATGTGCTGGACATCGTGGCCGGCCGTGCCGAGGCCTGGCGGCGGGACGCTGCGGGCCAATGGGTCAAGAAGGACATTGCCGCACCCTACCCCGGTACCCTGCTGGTCCGCGGCCTGCACGACCCGCTGGTCAAGGACGACGCGCTGGCCGAGGCCTTCACCGCCACCTATGTCGATTTCCTGACGCCTGACACGCTTTCGCTGGGCCACACCGGCACCGACACGCTGGACCGGCTGAAGTCGCGCCCGGCCTTTTTTGATTCTGCGGGCATGAAGGTCGAGCAGCGCTTTGCCACCTCGAAGGACGGCACCAAGGTGCCCTATTTCATCGTCTGGCCCAAGGGCGCCAAGGCAGACGGCGCCAATCCCACGCTGCTGTATGGCTACGGCGGGTTCGAGGTGCCGATGAACCCGTGGTACTCCGGCGCCTTCGGCCACGCCTGGTACAGCAAGGGCGGCGTGATGGTGGTGGCCAACATCCGGGGCGGTGGCGAGTTCGGGCCGGCCTGGCACCAGGCCGCCCTGAAACAGAACAAGCAGAAGAGTTACGACGACTTCATCGCCGTGGCCGAGGACCTGATCGCCACCAAGGTCAGCTCGCCGCGCCACCTGGGCATCGAGGGTGGCAGCAACGGCGGCCTGCTGGTCGGTGCCGTGATGGTTCAGCGCCCTGATCTGTTCAACGCGGTGGTCTGCCAGGTGCCGCTGCTCGACATGAGGCGCTTCAACCAGTTGCTGGCGGGCGCAAGCTGGATGGCCGAATACGGCAACCCGGACATCCCGGAAGAATGGGCCTGGATTTCAGCCTACAGCCCGTACCAGAACGTGAAGGCCGGTGTTCGTTACCCGAAGCCGCTGATCATCACCAGCACACGAGATGACCGCGTGCACCCCGCCCATGCCCGAAAGATGACGGCGCGCATGATGGAGCAGGGCCACGCCGTGCTCTATTACGAGAACATCGAGGGTGGCCATGCCGCCGGCTCCGACAACCTCCAGGTCGCTGACCGGCAGGCGTTGGAGTTCGCGTACCTCTGGCAGCAATTGGGGCGTTGAGTGGAGCACCCGGTGTTCGAGAACAACCGTCACCCGCCAGGCGCGTGCGTGGCCGCGCTGCCATGAACGACACCGTGCGGGTCACGCACAACACCGCTGCCTCGCGCTTCGAGGCCAGGGTAGATGGTCACCTGTGCGTGGCCGACTACCGGCTGGCTGGTGGCGTCATGCAGATGACCCATACCTTGGTGCCACCGCCTCTGGAAGGGCGCGGCATCGCCGCACAGATGGTGGCCGCAGCGCTGGCCCATGCACGCGAACAGGGCCTGAAGGTGCGCCCCAGCTG
>CAYJEC010000455.1:0-3415 GCA_964369025.1 uncultured Ideonella sp.
GTTCGCGCTGGCCCGCGTCTTCATCTCGCTGGCGGCGATGGACGTGGGCACGGCCTTCGGCAGCATGGGGGCGCGGCGCGAGATGCTGATCGGCTTTCTCGCCGAGCCAGCGCTGCTGATGGTGCTGTTCTCGGCCTCGCTGATCTCGAAGTCGACCTCGCTCACCACCATCGTCGAGACCCTGGCCCACCGCGAGCTGGCAATCTACCCCGGCCTGGCCTTCGCCGGCGTGGCCTTCACGATGGTGTCGCTGGCCGAGAACGCCCGCGTGCCGGTGGACAACCCGGCCACCCACCTCGAGCTGACGATGATCCACGAGGCCCTGCTGCTCGAATACTCGGGCCGGCACCTCGCGCTGCTCGAATGGGCGGCCAGCCTGAAGCTCTTCGCCTATTCCTGCATCGGCCTGGCGCTGTTCTTCCCCTGGGGCGTGGCCGAAGCCCAGGCCCCGCTGGCGATGCTGCTGGCCTTGCCGGTGCTGGTGCTGAAGCTGGCTGTCGGCGGCTTCCTGCTGGCACTGCTCGAAGCCCTGTCGGCCAAGATGCGGATCTTTCGGGTCCCCGAGTTTCTTGCCACCGCGTTTCTGCTGGCGGTGATCGGGATGTTGGTTCATTTGCTGTTGGCGAGATGAGGCATGTCGTTGTGAACACCGGCCATATGTTGGCGCGGGATCAGGCCGCCAGGGCGCTCCGCTGCGCTCGTGTCCCCCGCCGCCGGCCTGCGGCCGGCGGCTCCTCCTTTACCTCGCTCCGCGAAGCACCCCGTCGACCTGATCGGGCAACGTCGTGGCTGTTCGATGGTGAGCCGTACAACCTACGTTAAGCGTCATTGGGAACACTCTGCCCATGCGACTGTCGAAATCCCTTTGCGCGGTAGTCGGCGATGCAATTGCGAGCACCGGTTCGCACGCTACGCTGGACGAACTCTTTCTGTCTGCCGGAGCGCCGGGCGAGCCACCAGCCCTATCGCACGGTGCCAAATGGAAGATGTGGCTCTTTCGAGCGGGCCAAGACCCCAATGTCGATAGCTTGGCGGTGCTCGGCAATGTCCTCGAGGAGTTCATGGACCTCCCGCCGGAGGATTCCGAAACGTTGCATGAGTGGCGCGACAAGCGTGCTCGCGTCGAGTCCGTTCTAGAACAGAACGGCCTGCGCTACTTTCGATTTGGAGGGGTACTTCCGCAGGGAACCTCGCCTGAGCCTGCCGCTCCGCCCGAGTTCTCTCCCCTGTCACAACACCCTATCAAGCCTGCCGAGGTCGAGGAACTACTAGGTGTGATCGTCCGTGGTCTTCGCAGGGCTATGCATCCGCTCACGCATCGTAGAAAGGGTGTCCAGCCCTTGACATTCGGGAACGAGTACGACGTCCAAGATCTCCTGCACGCCCAGCTGCGCCCGTGGATCAGCGATATCCGACCTGAGGAGTTCACCCCGAGCTACGCCGGATCCAGTACGCGAATGGACTTCCTGCTTCCGGCACACGAACTGGTCATCGAAACGAAGATCGTCCGCGATCGCACGCACGCAAAAAAGATCGGTGACGAGTTGATCATCGACGTCGAGCACTACCGCAAGCACCCGAACTGCAAAACATTGTGGTGCGTCATCTACGACCCCGACAATCTCATCACGAACGCGCAGGGCCTCAAGACAGACCTCGAAGGGCAGCGCAAGTCGAAGGATGCAGAGGTCATTGTCAAAGTCTTCATCCTATGACAGCGATGACGCCCCTTACCTCGAACGTTCGGCGTCATAGAACCACCATGTCCCGCTACCTAAAGTCAGCCGCTACAGCAAAGCGCGGTATCAACCACGTTCGCACCGTGGTCGAAGCCGCAGGCTCGCTGCTTATCAAGATCGAGCAAGAGAACGACGTGGGGATCGACGATCTCATCGAGTTGATCCAAAGCGGGAGGCCGCCAAATTTGCGCGCGATCGAGCGCAAGCGCTGGGTGCCGAGGACGGCGGGTGACCGGCGGAGCGAGGTAAAGGAGGAGCGTCGGGCGCAGCCCGGCGCGGGGGACACGAGCGCAGCCGGTCACCTGCTGGCCTCGGCTCGCGCCAACCTCCAATCAGCACGGAGCTCGACACACCGATGACCACCCTGCTCACCCAATTCGTCAACCTCCTCGGCGCCCTGCTGCTGATCCTCGCCTTCGCGATGATTTCGCAGCGGCGGATCCTGTCGCTGATCCACCTGTTCACGATCCAGGGTGCGACGCTGGTGCTTGCGACCACCGTCGTCGGCTATGTCACCCACCAACCCCACCTGTACCTCTCGGCCGCAGTCACCTTTCTGCTCAAGGTGCTGCTGATCCCCTGGCTGCTGCACCGCGTGATCGACCGGCTGAGCATCCGCTGGGACGTCGAGACGCTGATCAACATCCCGACGACGATGCTCATTGGTATCGGCGTGGTGATCTTCTCGTTCAACCTGGCGATCCCGATCTCGCGCCTGTCGTCCACGCTGGCCGGCGGCACGCTGGGCATCGCGCTGGCCTGCGTGCTGCTGTCGTTCCTGATGATGATCACCAGGGCCAAGGCGGTGCCGCAGGTGATCGGCTTCCTGGCGATGGAAAACGGCCTGTTCTTCGCCGCCACCTCGGCCACCTACGGCATGCCGATGGTGGTCGAGCTGGGCATTGCGCTGGACGTGCTGATCGGCGTGCTGATCCTGGGCGTGTTCATGTTCCAGATCCGCGAGCAATTCGACAGCCTGGACATCCGCCACCTCGAGAAGCTGAAGGAAGACTGACGTGAACGCCCTTGCCTTCCTGCTCGGCATCCCGCTCCTGGGTGGGGTGGTGCTCGGGCTCGTCGGCCACCGCGACAACGCGCGCGATGTCAACGTGGCCTTCAGCAGCGGCACCTTCGTCGCGGCCTGCGTGCTCACCGCCAACGTGATCGCCGACGGCCCGATGCTGGTCTGGGCCGACGAGTTCTACATCGACGCGCTCAACGTCTTCCTGGTGGCGCTGACAGCCTTCGTCGGCCTGACCACCTCGATCTTCTCGCGGCCCTACATGCGCGTGGAGCGCGACAACGGCAAGATGACGCCGCCTCGGCTGCGGCTGTACCACAGCATGTACCAGCTGTTCAGCTTCACGATGCTGCTGGCGCTGACCACCAACAACTTGGGGCTAGTCTGGGTGGCGATGGAAGCGGCCACGCTGACCACCGTGCTGCTGGTCAGCGTCTACCGCACTGCCGCCAGCCTGGAGGCGGCGTGGAAGTACTTCATCCTGTGCGGCGTGGGCATCGCGCAGGCGCTGTTCGGCACCGTGCTGCTCTACATGGCGGCGGAGAAGGTCATCGGCGCCGAGGGCGGCGCGCTGCTGTGGACGCACCTCGATGCGGTGAAGGGCCAGCTCGACCCGAACATCATCACGCTGGCCTTCGCCTTCCTGTTCATCGGC
>CAYJEC010000456.1:0-3401 GCA_964369025.1 uncultured Ideonella sp.
GGGCGATTGAGCATCACCGCGCCATGGAGGTCGCGGCAGCCCTGGACCCACCGCCCGAGCCAGTGCGCCCCAGCCTCTTTGGCTACCAGAAGGTGCGCTTCGACATCGACATCGGCAACGCACGCGACTTCGGCGTGATCAGCTTCGACAGGGCCATCCCATGACCACGACCTCCCGCAAACACCGCCTGAGCGAGTGGTTCAAGCGCGAAAAAGCCCGCCACCGCGCTGCCCAGGTCGCCGATGCGTTCCTGAAGGACCCCGAGCCGGACCCGCGAGGCTTGCGCGCAGCGCCCTGGTCCGGTCCCGCCGTCCTCGATGACCTGATCGCCTCGAGCGCAATCTCGACTGTCAAGAAATGACCACCGATGCCGACCTCCAAGCGCCCTTCATCGCCCCGGACGGCCTCGAATACGGCTGCTTCGCGGACTTCCTCGTCCAAGAGCCCCTCCAAACGTGGCGCAACGAGCACATCCAAGCTGCCCGCGCAGAAGGCCGCAGCGAAGCGCTCATCCGTAAGTGGGTCGAAGCCTACGACGGCTACGACAAGCGCACCACGCCGGAAATTACCGAGCAAGAGCAAGTCAGCCGCCACGTCGCCGCCAACTTCGCCTGCGACTCCAAGGGCAAAGGGCTCAACTACCTCACCCGCATCGACATCTGACCCCCGTCAGCTCGCAGCGCAGAAGGAGCTGGCCGAGCGGGTCCTCGCGCGCCGTCGGCTGATCACGTTCACCCAGCGGATCAACCCGCGCTACCTGGCCGGCTGGGCACATCACGACATCGCGCGCCGCCTGGAGCGGTTCAGCGACGACGTAGCCAAGGGCCTCAGCCCGCGGCTGATGCTGCTGATGCCGCCACGCGCGGGCAAGTCAGAGTTGGCCTCGCGCATGTTCCCGGCGTGGCACATGGGGCGCTTCCCTGACCACGAGGTGATCGCGTGCTCGTACAACGTGTCCCTGGCGATGTCGTTCAGTCGCAAGGTGAAGGACACGTTCATCGACCCGGCGTACCAGCAGGTGTTCGACGCGCGGCTGAACCCGAACTTCCAGGGTGCCGAGGAGTGGGGCATTGAGGGCTCACGAGGCGGCTACGTGGCGGCCGGCGTGGGCGGCGGTATCAACGGCAAGGGCGCGCACGTCCTGATCATCGACGACCCGCTGAAGAACGCCGAGGAGGCGGACAGCGCCGAGCTGCGCGAGAAGATCTGGGACTGGTACGGCTCGACGGCCTACACCCGCCTCGCACCAGGCGGCGGTGTGCTGATCGTGCAGACGTGGTGGCACGACGACGACCTGGCTGGTCGGCTGCAGATGGCCATGGCCGCGGACGCTGAAGCGGACCAGTTCGAGGTGGTCAAGTACCCGGCCATCGCCGAGCACGACGAGTACCTCGACACCAGCACGGACGCTATCGTGCACGGCGACGACGTAGGTGCGCTTGGCGGTCCGCGCCCCGAAGTCGTCAAGCTGCTGCGCAGGAAAGGCGAGGCGCTGCACCCCGAGCGCTACGACCTGATCAAGTTGAACCGGATCAGGAAGACGATCCCGCCGAGGTTCTGGTCAGCCCTGTACCAGCAGAACCCGGTGCCCGACGACGGCAGCTACTTCACCAAGGAGCAGTTCCGCCGCACACCGCTGCCGCCGATCAAGCGGTGCAACGTGTTCGTGGCCTTCGACTTCGCGATCAGCGAGAAGAAGCACAACGACTACACGGTCGGCGCGGTGGGGCTGCAGGACGACGACGACGTACTCCACGTGGCGGAGATCATGCGGTTCAAGTCGGCCGATAGCTTCTTCATCGTAGAATCTATCTTGGATCTATGTCAGAGATGGGCCGGAGCCAGCCTCGTACTGGGGATGGAAGACGGACAGATCTACCGGGCGATGGAGTCCCTGCTGAAGAAACGCATGCGCGAACGCCGTCAGTACCCGTCGATCACGGTGCTCAAGCCCATCACCGACAAGATGGCGCGCGGCCGCGCCCTCCAGGGGCGCATGCAGCAGGGCAAGGTCAGCTTCAACCTCAACGCCGACTGGTACGACGCCTGCCGCAACGAGATGCTGCGCTTCCCCGCCGGCGTGCACGACGACCAGGTCGACGCCCTCGCGTGGATGGCCACCCTCGCCGTCGGCCGCGAGCCACCGCGACAGATCCAGCCCAAGCCCATGAAGTCCGGGCGCGACCGCAGCGGCTCCGCCACCGCAGCCACCCACATGGCGAATTGACATGTACCTCCCCCTGAAGCCCACACCCATCCGCCGAGCGGTCATGCAGCTGCTGTTCGAGCTGCGGTTTGCGCGCGAGAAGCTGCGCTGATCTCACTGAAAGCCCACCATGCCCGTTGACGCCCACCTCTCTACCCAGGTCTGGACGCGCTACGCGTTCTGCCGTGACAACGGGCACCGTGCTTTCGTCGACAAGGCGGACCGGTGCGAGCGCTTCTTCGCTGGGGACCAGTGGGACGCGCGCGACAAGGCTCTGCTCGAACTCGCGCGCAGGCCCGCGCTGACGATCAACAAGATCATCAGCACGATGTCCGTCGTCATGGGCGAGCAGATCTACAACCGCTCCGAGACGAGCTTTCAGCCGCGCAACGGCGCCATGCAGGAGACCGCCGACGCGCTGACGATGGTCTACAAGCAGATCGGCGACAACAACCAGCTGGAGTGGAAGCGCAGCGACGTATTCGCCGACGGGATCATCACCTCCCGCGGATTCTTCGACGTGCGCCTGGACTACGGCGATTCGCTCATGGGCGAGATCCGCATCGACACGCTGAACCCGAAGAACGTCATCATCGATCCGGACGGCGAGCAGTACGACCCGGACACGTGGAACGAGGTGTTCATCACCAAGTGGGTCACGGCTGACGACATCGCCGTGCTCTTCAACCCCGCCGACGCGGAGATCCTGCGCCATCGGGGCGCGAGTTCGTTCCCGTACGGCTACGACTCCATCGAGAACAACCGCGACCGCTACTCGGGCCAGCAGAGCCCGATGTACGTGAGCATGGAGGGCGAGGCCAGCCAGACGCTGCGCAACCTGCGCGTGGTCGAGCGCCAGTACCGCAAGCTGGACCGGCAGAAGCACTTCGTGTTCACCGAGACCGGCGACACGCGCCCCATCCCCGAGGACTTCAGCCGCGACAAGATTGCGTTCTTCGTCGAGAAGTTCGGCTTCCAAGTCATCACCAAGCTGGTCAAGCGCATCCGCTGGACGGTGATCTGCGACAACGTGGTGCTGCACGACAAGTGGAGCCCGTACAAGCACTTCACCGTCGTCCCGTTCTTCCCGTACTTCCGTCGTGGCAACACCATCGGCCTGGTTGAGAACCTCACCGGCTCACAGGAGCTGCTGAACAAGGTCTCCAGCCAGGAGCTGCACGTGGTGAACACCACG
>CAYJEC010000457.1:0-3399 GCA_964369025.1 uncultured Ideonella sp.
ATCGCGATCAGCGACGACATGCTGTGCTGCCTGGACGCGCTGCGGTGGGGCCGTGCCGACCTGTACACGCTGGTTCCCGATGGTGACGCCCGCTTGCGCGCCGTCATCGACCATTGGGGACTGCGCTGGCCCGCCGACGCGTGACCGCGTCGCGGTGCCGGGCCAACGTGCCGGCCTGAGCGCGCCGCACGACCCGGGCCCGCAGTCATGCAGACGCGGGCCGCGCTGGAATTGCCATCGAATCCAGCGCGCCGCCGTCACCGTCCCGATTCGATCATCGGGACGGTGCGTGCGTGCGGCCGGTTTTCAACGGCGCGCGCTCGCCGGCTGGCGCCGGCTCGCGCGATCCCGGCCGCCGGCCTTCGAGGCGCGGCGCCCGGGAACAGTCCTCCGCCACGGCTCATCCCCTGTCGATTGCGCCGGAGGACTCTTGATGAAGACACTCGTTCTCGCCAACCAGAAGGGTGGCGTCGGCAAATCCGCCGTCGCCACGCTGCTGGCGCATCACCTGGTGCAGCATGGCCGGCGCGTGCTGGCCATCGACCTGGACCACCAGGGAAACCTTGGCAGCCCCATACAGCGGTCGAACCGCGCGACGGCTGCCGGTGTCACGTCGGATCGTCTGCTGACTGAGCCTGTCTCAGTGATGCCCAGCGCCGCGTTCGTTCTGGTGCCGAGCGACCGGGGGCTGCTGATGCTCGAACGCCAACCGACGATGCACACACCGTTCGCCCGCAACCTGCGCAGCTTTCTGGCGGCTATGGACGCGCACTTCGACGTGTGCGTGATCGACACGAATCCGAACCCCGACATCCGCGTCATTGCCGCGCTGGCCTCGGCCGACTTCGTCCTCTCGCCGATCCAGCTCAACCAGGAGGCGATGGAAGGCGTGCATGGCCTGTTGAATCACGACAGGGTCGGCGTGCGCAAGATCAAGGCGGTGCTCAACCCCAAGCTCCAGCTGATCGGTCTGCTGCCGACGATGGTCGAGCCTACGCCGTTCCAGAAGGCGAACTTCCTGCAGATCGTGCAGCGTTACCACCCGCTGTTGATCCGTATCGGTGACGGGCCTGGCGACTTCGCTTCAATGCCGCGCCGCTCGGCCATCGCCGAGGCGCAGGCGCATGGTCAAGTTCTCTGGGAGATGAAGAAGACCGCCGCGCGTGAGGCAGCGAAGGAGATCGAGCCGACCCTGCGTCAGCTGGCCCGGATCGTGGCCGGGCAACCGCAAACACAAGCGCAACCTGGGGTGAGCCATGAATCTGCCGCTTGATCAGCTCGACCTCCTGGGCACGCCGGCCGACCTGCTGGCCGGTGCACCCATGCAGCTGGCCATCGATTCAATCATTGAAGATCCTGAGCAGCCCCGGAATGAGTTCGACCCAGAAGGCCTGGCCGAGCTGGCCGCGTCGATCAAGGAGCGCGGTGTACTGCAGCCGATTTCGGTGCGGCGTCACCCCGATCAGCCCGACTGTTGGATGCTGAACTTCGGCGCCCGGCGCCTGCGGGCGTCCAAGCTCGTTGGCAAGTTCGACATTCCTGCCTTCGTCGACAAGACGGCGGACAGCTACGACCAAGTGATCGAGAACGAGCAGCGCGAAGGACTGAAGCCGCTGGAGCTGGCGCTGTTCGTGCAGCGCCGCCTGGCTGCGGGCGATACCCAGGCCGTGATCGCACGGCGGCTGGGCAAGAGCCGGCAGTACGTGACGATGGCCACCTCGCTGATTGACGCGCCGGACTGGTTGATCTCTGCCTATCGTGAAGGCCGATGCCGCGGCTTGAACGAGCTGTACGAGCTCCGCAAACTGGCTGTCGACCACCCGCAGTATGTGGAGTCCTGGACCGCTGACCGCGACGCCATCACTCGAGACCGCGTGACTGCGCTGCGAGCCGATCTCGCGGATGGCTCGGCAAGCGTCCGGCCTGGCACGTCGGCGCCCATTCAGGCAGCTGCAGAGTGCGTTGCGCGGAGCCATGAGCCGGAGGTCTCGACGTCGACACCCGAGCACACATCAACTGGCAGCCGGCGCCGAGCTTCGCCGAAGTTGCGGTTGTTGGCGAGGCTCGATGGCGCAGATGTGGTTGTCGATACGCAGTCGGCTCCGCCGGAACCGGGCCAGATCTTCGTTCGCGCGGTCGGAGAAGGTCACACCGAGGCCGTTGAAGCCACAAGGCTGACGCTCACGGGTCTCGTCTCCGAGTAGATCTTGTCAATCTGATTGACAGTGTTCTGCGCCGCTTTGTCCTGCAGCCAAGGCTCGCGGTTCAGTTGCGGCCGGGTCTTGTTGGATCTGTAGTTCGTACCTTTCGTTGATACGGTAGATCTTCCGGTTTCCGCCGGAGGGCGTTGGCTCGTCGGCAACATCGAACAACTCGCTGGCCAAGAGCACGCCCTTGAGGTTTGGCTGGCCGAACCGCTTGCGCAAATCCTCAAGCTCAGCCGGTGCTTCGCGCTTGATCAGATGCCCGGCTGTGGACAGCAACGCCCAGCCATCAGAACGAGCTGTGCGCATCGCGATCTCGCCCAGCATCGCGACCAGGCGACTGCCCTGCAAGAAGGCCAACTCCATCTGTCGTTCGCCCTCGGGGGACGCCCAGAATGCAGCAAGCTGCTTCCTGCCAGTTTCAAGCGAACGCGCCCAGCCTTCGAGACGCTCCATCATGCGCACGGCCTCAGCTCGCTGCGCATCGAGGTATGTGAGCGCGCTTTCAGTGTCGCCGCCCACTGACGACTGCCACCGCGGCAGGAAATGGTGGATCAGATCGTTGCGCGCATCGACCAGGGCGCGCATCTCCTGGTCGTGTCGGTCCACGAACTCTGCATCCGCGCCGACCGAGAAACGAAATCCGAACCAGACCTCGTCGATCTCGTCGGGCGATTCGTGTTCGGCTGGGGGTTGAAGAAGGTTGTTTACCAGCTTGCCCGCCAGTTCGCCCAGCGTGTTCTTGTGGACGGCCGCTACCTGCTTCTCGACCCGTGCAGACAACTGGCTCGCCGGGCCGATCACTGCCGAGTGCGCGTTCAGGAACTTCAGCAGGTGCTCAACCTGCTGAAAGATCACGACGTTCCGGCCGATGCGCCGCAGCACCTCGTCCGTTTCTGGTGTCCTGACATGCGCTCGGGGCGCAGCTTCTTCGCTCACGTTTCTTCTCTCCCTGGCCATGCCTCGCCGCCTGGCCGCAGCGTCAGGGCCCTGAGTTGTCAATCTGATTGACAACTCGGCCGCTGATCTGCGGTGCGCCCATGCTGGATTCTCGGGCGAATCCAGCGGCTGAAGAGGCTTGGTCCGAGCCAATACTGAATGCATTGGTGAGTGCAGAGATAGGCGCGGTGGCGCCGGTGTCTGACACGCACGGCATGTCAGGAGGCTCGGGTATGGCACCCTCGTCACGTGATCG
>CAYJEC010000458.1:0-3396 GCA_964369025.1 uncultured Ideonella sp.
CCTGCGGTAGTAGGCGTGGATCTCGACCAGCACCTCGATGCCCATCGCACGGGCCTCGGCGGCGAACTGGTCGATGAAGGCAAAGGTCTCCGGCATCATGAAGCAGCTGTCGCCGGGTTTCTTGATCGCGTAGCCCACGGCGTCCAGCCGCACCATGCGGATGCCGCTGCCAGCCAATGCACGCAGGATATTGGTCAGGTAGGCCTTGCCTTCCACATGGGTGACATCGATGTCCACCTGCTTCGGGGTGAAGGTCGTCCACAGGATGCGCTTCTCGCCATTGGCCAGTACCGCGTAGGTCAGCGGAAGGCCCGGGCGGGGGCGGTAGACCTTCAACAGGTCGGCCTCGGAGGCGCCGCCGGGGAACACGCGGTCGAGTGTCAGGAACAGGCCGTTGTACGGTGACGCAGCCCCGCGGGCCGAAAAGTCCTTGAACTGCGGTGAGTCCGCGGACATGTGGTTGACGATGACGTCGGCCATCACATCCATCGTCTCGGTCAAGCTGCGGATGTCACTCCAGTCGCCCAGGCGCGGATCGACCTGCGTGTGGTCGACCGGGTCGAAGCCCGCGTCCGCCCCGTCGATCGGGTAAAAGAAGGGCAACAGGTGGACACCGCCGAAGACGCCGTGCAAGGGCCCGGAGAGCAACGCTTGCAGATCCCTCAGGCCACCGCCCGAGAGGCGGTCGACGTAGGTGATGAGTTGAACCTGGTTTTTCATGGAGCGGGTCGGAGCTGTTTCTTGGGGAGCGTGGTGGGCCCTAGCGCACCGCGACCAGCCACAGCCGGGCCAGGTCGCCGGCGCCATCGTTGCCACGCACACCCTTCAGCAAGGGCTCGGCTTCGGCTCGGCGTTGGTGGGCGAGCAGTGCCACACCTAGGCGGAAGCGGGCGTGGTCGGGTTGCGGCGTAGTGCCTTTGTCGATGCCCAGGGCCATCAGGGCGAGCCCCTTGTCGGCCTGGCCGGCGGCAACCATCGCCAGACCCAGGTTGGCCAACGTGGCACTGTCCAGGGTCTTGAGGGCGCGGGCTTCCTCAGCCGCGAACTGCGCGTCGTCAGTACGGGCCGCCTTGCGAGCAGCCTCCAGGAGGCGCTGGTGGTTGGGCGCGCCCGCGCCCTTTCCCAGCAGGCCCTTCGCAAAGCCCTCCTCGAGCGCCGAGAGCGCCTCGCCAGGCAAACCGGCACGCAGCGACAGTTGTGCCATGTCGAGGTGGTCCTCGGCATCCTGCAGCACGCCCACATGGCGCATCAGGCGCAGGGCATCGAGTTGCAGCCTGGCGTCGAAAGCAGGCTGGCGTTGAAGGCGGGGCAACAGGTCGGCCCAGTAGTCCTCGGCGGGATGGTGGGTCACCAACCGCTGCAGGGTGCCGTAGTACCCCGCGTCGTCCTGCGTCTTGAGTTGGCACAGGCCCAGCAGCTTCAACTCGGCCTCCGCCGGCTTGCGACCCGCCGATTCCTCGGCCTGAATCAGGGGCAGCAACTCTCGCTGGCTGGCCGCATAGTCTTCCAGGTTGAACAGAGCCTGCACGAGGCTCAGGCTGACGGCACGATCCGTTCCGCCCGATGTGAGGTAGAGCCTCGCCCAGCGAACGGCGGCCTGAGGCTGCTCGGCCTTCAGCGCCAGGGTGGGCAACACTTTCAACAACGACAGTTGTTCGGCCGGCGGCAGGCGGCCTGCGCCAGCCACTGCCTCGAAGGCCTTCAACGCCAGCAGGTTGTCCTTGGCTGCCACGGCCACCGCCCCCTTGGTGCGGTTGGTGATGAAGGTCTCGTACTCGGTGCGGCCCGTGACGGCCTCGGCATCACGCACCCGGGCGAGGGCCTCTGTGGCATGGCCCGCCTTCAAGGCCTCCTGGGCTGCCAGCAACGGCTTCGCCACTTCGGCCCGCAAGGCCTCCTCGGCAGCCTGGGCCCAGGGCCCGCCGCAGCACGCCACCCAGGCCAAAAACAGGGCCCGCCCGAATCGCAATGGTTTGTAAGAAGGCATGACGGAGCGGGCCAGATTGGATCCAAGGGGCGCGCCGCCCCTCGCAGAGCCAGAATGATTGCCTTGCTGCAATCGATTGCATACTGGGGCAAACCCTTGCCGCCAGCCCAACAGCAGGGGCGCCCGATGTCAGGTCGAGCGAAGCGCCCGCGACAGCAGGATCACCGGTATCAGCCCCACAGCCACGATGGCCAGCGACGGCAGCGCCGCCTCGGCCAGGCGCTCATCGCGGGCGAACTGGTAGGCGACCACTGCCAGGGTGTCGCTCCCGAAGGGCCGCAGCACCAGGGTGGCCGGCAATTCCTTCATCGTGTCGACAAACACCAGCAGCGCAGCCGCCGCTGCGGTGCGGCCCAGCAGCGGCAGGTGCAGTTCGAAAAGGGTGCGCCGGCGGCCTGCACCCAGCAGCCGGGCCGACTCGTCGATCGAGCCTGGCAACCTGGCGTAGCCGGCCTGCACCGATTGCAGCGCCACCGCGGAGAAGCGAACCAGGTATGCATAGAGCAGGCCAAAGACCGTGCCGGTGACGAGCGCAGGCGCTCCCCAATGCGGTTGCCAAGTCTGCACTGCACCAGTCCACTGCAGGATGCCCACCGCCACTACCGCGCCGGGCACCGCGTAACCCAGCGAGATCACCCGGGCCGCGCCGTTCAGCCACCGTGCTCGCTGACCCTGGGCGCGGCGCAGCGCGAAGGCCAGCGCCAGCGCGAACAGCACGGCAGTGACAGAGGCCACGGCGGACAGCCGGAAGCTGGCGGCGGCCCAGTCGGCAAAGCGGGCCAGGTATCCGGCCGCCAGGATCGGCGACGCCGCTCCGCCATCGTCACCCCCGGTCTCCTGCCACAGCAGGCGCAGCAGCCAAGCCACCGGCAGCACGAAACCCACCAGCACCGGCAGGCTGCAGACACCCCAGGCCAGCCAGCGGCTGCCGCCATGCAGCACCAGGGGCCGTGACATCAGGCTCGCCGCCGTGGCCGCCGGCCGGTTGCCGGCGAAGCGGATGTGGGCCTGCGCATGCTGCTCGGCCCACAACAGCCCCGCCACCATCACCAACAAGATGCTGGCGAGCTGCGCGGCGGCGATGTGATCGTCCAGCACCAGCCACGCCTTGTAGATGCCGGTGGTGAAGGTGGTGAGGCCAAAGTACGCGCCGACGCCATAGTCCGCCAGGGTTTCCATCAGCGCCAGGGCGACACCGGCCGCCAGAGCAGGCCGGGCCATCGGCAATGCCACCTCCAGCACCCGGCGGCGCAGTGGTGCGCCCAGCAGGCGGGCCGCTTCCATCATCGGCGCAGCCTGCTCGCCCAGCGCAGTGCGGGCCAGCAGGTAGACATAAGGGTAGAGGCAGGCAACAAACAGCAGCACGGCGCCACCCAGGCCGCGAATGTCCGGCCAGAGCGCCCCCTGAG
>CAYJEC010000459.1:0-3389 GCA_964369025.1 uncultured Ideonella sp.
CGCCGACTTCCGCTACAAGCTGCTGCCGGTGTTCTCGAACATGCTGCCAGCCGACCGCGAGATGGATGCGCTGATCAACAGGGTCCGCGCACCCTACGAAGCCAAACTGCAGGACAAGCTCGCCGTGACCGACGGCCTGTTGTACCGCCGTGGCAACTTCAATGGCAGCTGGGATCAACTGCTGGTGGATGCACTGATGGACGTTCAAGGCGCCGAGATCGCGTTCTCGCCGGGCTTTCGCTGGGGTACCTCGCTGCTGCCGGGCGACGTGATCACCCGCGAGCTGATGATGGACCAAGTGGCCACCACCTATTCGTATGCCACCGTGTCGGAGATGACCGGTGAGACCATCAAGACCGTGCTCGAAGACGTTTGCGACAACCTGTTCAACCCGGACCCGTACTACCAGCAGGGCGGCGACATGGTGCGCGTCGGTGGCCTGAGCTACGCCTGCGAGCCCGGTGCCGGCATGGGCCGGCGGATCCAGGACATGCGATTGAACGGCAAGCCGATCGAGGCCGGCAAGAAATACAAGGTCGCTGGTTGGGCGCCGGTGGCCGAAGAGGCCGCCACTGCGCCGGGCAGCCGCATGGTCTGGGATCTGGTCGAGCAGTGGCTCAAGTCGAAGGGCCGCATCACGCCGCGCCGGATCAACTCGCCGCGGCTGATTGGCGTCGACGGAAACCCGGGCCGGACCAACTGAGACCGTCCGGGATCATGCGTGCAAGGTATCAAGGGCGCAGGTAGACGAACCCTTCCCGCGCCTGCAGCCTGGCCACCTCGGCCACGCCCGACGGCACGACCTTGGCCTCCATCACCACCTTGTCGGGTGAGATGCTGCGTGACACCAGGGTGTTGTTGCAGACCTTGAACTCCACGCCTCGCCCTGACAGCTCGCCGATCGCGCCGGTGAAAGGCTGGCCGGTGGAATTCAACGCGCCGTCGAGCAGGAAGTCGATGCCGGCGCCGTGCGTCACGACGACGATCCGCGCCTTGGGGTCGGCCGAGAGATGGTTGCGGATGTTGTTCATCGCACGCGAGGCCTGCGGGATGCCCTCAGACAGGTGGTAGACGGTCTTGATCGGCGCTTCCTGGGCGAACGCAGGGAAGCTGGCTGCCAGGGCCATCGAACCCAGGAAAAGGGCTTGGGCAAAAAGGCGGCGTTGAGTTGACATGGATCGCTCCGCGTTGATTGACAGGCAAATACATTTGCGTTTGCGCATATTAGGATTTAACGTCCGTTCTCCGCGTTTGCATCTCGGTATTTGTGCCCATCATGGGCCACGCCACGCCATGCCGCTCGAAACCTTCATCGAATCCCTGGGCCAGGCCCGGGCCTTGGGCCTGGGTGGCCTGGTTGTCGGCATGGTTTTCGGTTTCTTCGCGCAGCGCTCACGCTTCTGCCTGCGGTCGGCCACGATCGAATTCTCCCGCCAGGTGCATGGCGGAAAACTCACCGTGTGGCTGTTCGCCTTCTCGGTGGCATTGCTGTCGACGCAGGGTTTGGTGGCGGCCGGTTGGCTCGACGTCAGCACGGCGCGCCAGTTGGCCACCAGGGGCAGCCTTTCCGGCGCCGCGGTCGGCGGAGCGCTCTTCGGTGTCGGCATGATCCTGGCACGTGGATGCTCCAGCCGCCTGCTGGTGCTGGCGGCTCAAGGCAACCTTCGCTCGGCGATGTCCGGGCTGGTATTCGCCGTCGCGGCGCAGGCGTCTTGGTCCGGCGTGCTCGCCCCGTGGCGTGAATCGATCTCTGCCTGGTGGACCGTGGAAGGGGGTGCCAGCCGCGACCTGATCGCACTCAGCGGCCTGGGCCGTGCCGGCGCGCTGGCCTTTGGCGCCGTCTGGTTGACGGCCGCAGTCATGTGGGCGCGTCGCCAGCGCGTGTCGGCCTGGGGTTGGGCCGGGGGCGCGGTGGTCGGCTTGAGTATCACGGCGGCCTGGTGGTTCACTGCCACCGTGGCCGGTGCTGGCCTGGAGGCACAGCCTGCGCCTGTGCAGGCACTCAGTTTCACCGGGCCATCGGCAGAAGTCCTGGTGCGCGTGCTGTTCGCTTCCGACAAGCCACCCACCTTCGATGTGGGTCTGGTACCCGGCGTCTTCCTGGGTGCGTTCCTGGCGGCCTGGTGGTTCAAGGAACTGAAACTGGAAGGCTTTGCCGGCGGGGCGAGCATGCGCCGTTACCTGTTGGGCGCGGTGCTGATGGGCTTTGGCGGCATGCTGGCTGGCGGGTGTGCGGTGGGAGCGGGCTTGTCGGGCGCGGCGGTCTTCACTGTGACTTCCTGGGTCACACTGACGGCCATGTGGGCGGCGGCATCACTGACCGACTGGTGGGTGGATCAGCGCGCCGAGCTCGCATCACCGGGCATCACCCGTGCACCGTCAACCGACCAGGCGATGCCGCAATCGCCCTGATCACAGGCGCACTCAATCGTCGCGCGATTCTCGCCAACTGATGTACTTCAAGGTGGCGACCGAGCCGCCGAGGATGCCGGCCAGCGCCAGCACCGAGCCGATCGCCAGGGTCGAGATCCCGGTCAAGCCCTGCCCCACGGTGCAGCCGGCGGCGGTGACCCCGCCAAAGCCCATCAGCACAGCGCCGAGCAACTGGTTGTGCAGATCGGACATGGACGCAAAACCCTCCCAGCGGAACTTCCCGGCGGCCAGCGCATAGGCGGCCGAGCCGATCACCACGCCGCAGGCTGCGGCGATGCCGAAGCTGGCATGCAGGGACTTGTCGGTCCACAGCATGAGTAACTCGAGCGAATAGGCCACCGGTGCCACGAAGCTCAACGATTCCAGCGTGCGGCTGTTGGTGGCGAAGTAGACGGTCTCCAGTGTTTCGGGGTTCTCGCCGTAGCCCAGGTGGCCTGTGAGGTACCAGCCGGCCACCACCAAGCCACCGATGACGACACCGCCCAGGACCTGCGACAGGTTGGAGCGGAAGCGTTGGTCTTTGAGCGCCACCGCCCCAAGCGCCAACGCAGCCAGGCCGGCCGTGACCACCAACGCCTGCGACGGCGGCAGGCCGGTGGCTCGGGCGACCAGGCCGCCCAGCCCCTGGTCCTTCAACCCCAACCCCGCAAGGTCAATCGACACCGGGTCCAGAACGCTGGCGCGGAACTGGCCGAAAAGGCCTTTGAGAGTCATGTAGGCCGAGATGCCGAGAAAGGTCAGCACCACCAGAGACCGCAGGCTGCCGCCCCCCAGCCGGACCAGGTTCTTGTTGGCGCAGCCGCCGGCCAGGCTCATGCCCACGCCGAACAGCGCGCCGCCCAGCAGCAATGACAGCCAGTTCAGGCTGGTGGACCGCCGGTAGATCGATTGCGCGAGGTCGACCTGGCCGAACAGTTGAAGGAGATTCGCCCCCACCAGGGCCACCGCAATGGCCA
>CAYJEC010000460.1:0-3382 GCA_964369025.1 uncultured Ideonella sp.
CAGCCTGGACATCTATCTCAACGAGACCAGCCGTCACGCGGATGTGATCCTGCCAGGCCCTTCGCCGCTGGAAGATGCCCACTACGATGTCACGTTCCCTCAGCTGTCGCACCGCAACCACGCCCGCTACAGCGGGCCGGTGTTCGCACCACCGGCCGATCATCCGCCCGAGTGGCAGAACCTGCTTCGCCTGATGGCCATCGCGCGTGGCCTCGGGGCGCAGGCCGACGTGCTCGCGCTGGACGACGAGATCTTCGCCACCGAGGTCAACAAGCAGGCTGGTGACCATGCCCCGGCCATCTTGGCAGCGATGTCTCGGTCCGGCCGCCGAGGTCCCGAACGGCAGCTCGATCTGGCCCTGCGCACCGGCCCCTACGGTGACCTGTTCGGCCTGAGGCCCGATGGCCTGAGCCTGGGCAAGGTGATGGCAGCGGACGGCGGGATCGATCTCGGCGCACTCCAACCGCGCATTCCCGACGTGTTGCGTACCCCCAGCGGTCGTATCGAACTGGCCCCGCCCGCCTGCCTGGTTGACCTGGCCAGGGCACGGGACCTGCTCGCCGCACCCGCGCCGGAGATGGTGATCATCGGCCGCCGCGATGTCCGCAGCAACAACAGCTGGATGCACAACCTGCGCACGCTGGCCAAGGGCCCGGTGCGTTGCACCGTGCTGGTCCACCCGACGGACGCTGCGCGCCTGGGGCTGGCTGAGGGTGCGACGGCGCGAATCTCGTCCGGTGAACGCGCCGTCACGGCACCCGTTGTGCTCTGCACGGACATGATGCCTGGCGTGGTCAGCCTGCCACACGGATGGGGCCACGATCTGCCTGGCAGCCACCTGAGCGTGGCGGCGGAACGACCGGGCGCCAACCTCAACGCGGTCCTGGACGACACCCTGCGCGATCCGCTGTCCGGCAACGCCGTGCTGTCGGGCGTTGCGGTTCGCCTCGAAGCCGCATCAGCGGCGGTGTGACACCGGGCCTACAGCGAACGCAGGAAAGCCAGCAAGGCGCCGCGCGCGCTGCTGTCCATCGTGCGGAAGGATTCCCGCGACGCGGCGGCCTCGCCGCCATGCCAGAGGATGGCCTCGCTGAGGTTTCTGGCGCGGCCATCGTGCAGGTAAGCCTCGCGGCCCTCCGCCACGCCGGCGGTGAGCCCCAGGCTCCAGAGCGGCGGCGTACGCCATTCGGCACCAGACGCCAGGCCCTCGGGCAGGCTGTCGGCCAAGCCTGGCCCCATGTCGTGCAAGAGCAGGTCGGTGTACGGGTGAATGGTCTGGCTGCGCAACTCGGCAAGCGGGTGGAACGCGCTCGTCTGAAGGGTGGCGACATGGCAGGCGCTGCAGCCGGACTGCTTGAAGAGTTTTTCCCCGCGCATGGCGTCGGCCGATGCCAGGTCGCGGCGCGCGGCCACCCCCAACAAGGAGACATAGCGGACCATGTTGGACAGCTCGGCATCACCCAGTTCGGTGCCGGTCGGCCCGCAGCCGGTCTGGCGCTTGCCACAGTCCGGCTGCGGGAAGATGGTGGTGCCGACGCCCATGTCGGCATTGAGGGCGCCTGCCACCTGGTGACTCAGGCGCGCCTTGCCCGCCTTCCAGCCGAAGCGGCCAAGCCGCGTCTGGCCGGTCTGCGGGTCGGTGACCACCTGCATCCGCCCTGAGATGCCGTCGCCGTCGGCGTCGTCCGGGTCGGCCATCCGCGCCACGGTTCGCTCCGAGACGGCCTCCAGCAACCCCAGGCCCACCAGGGGCGGCGTATTGCGCACCGAGAAGTGGGTGGGCGTTCGGCCTGAGAAGGCATACACCGGCTGACGCAGTTCGAAGCTCTGCCCGTCTGCGAATTGCCCTTGCGTGGTGCTATAGCTCGAGATGTGGATCCCGCCTTCCGGCGCGCCGTCCGTGCTGAACGGCTGCAGCGAACTGCCGAGCCGCGCGTCGGGTGATCCATCGGCTTGGCCGACCCGGGTCACCGCAGTGAAGATGGTGGCGCCTGGTCCCGGCGGTATGGCGCGGCCGTTGTTCAAGTGGCATGCGACGCAACTGCCCGCATAGAAGCGCGGCCCGAGCTTTCCGACCTGTTCGGAATAGACCGGGTTGTCGTCCGGAAACTCGGAGTGCCGCCCGGCGCCGAAGTCCGTGTGGTGCAGGCGGCGCCCCAGCATGAAGGGCTGCGCGCTCTGCGCTGTCATTTGCCCGGGGATCTGCTTGAACCTCTCGAGCGGCTCGTTGGAGTATTGGTATGGCAAGGTGGTCCGCCCACCGCTCCACGCCGCCACCGGCAGGGCGAACGAGTCGAGGTTCGAACCGATCCCCTCCCACGGGACCAGGCCGCCCTGCCCTACGATGTAGAGCACCGCCGTGCCGTAGTAATTCGTGCGACCGTGAAGCGGTGCCCGCAGGAATTGGCTGATCTCCAGTTCCATGCGGTCGCCAACCCGGATGGCACGGTTCTCCTTCGGGTTGAAGGTGAGCGTCGTGGTGTAGTGATAGGGCAAGGTGCCGACGCGGGTCAGGCTGATGTTGGTGTGGTACTCGCCCGGTGTGGTGATGCCGCGGAAGAAGGCCCGGAACTCCGGCGCACTCAATTCGGTCAACGGATAGATGTTGAAGACCACCTGGGTGCCGCCCTTGGCCACCTTGTCGATGATTTCGACGGTGTTGGTGCGCTCTTCCCAGTACCAGCTCAGGTAGTGGTCATAGATGTGGAAGTTGGCCTCGCGGGCATGGCGGTCACGTGCGCGGTCGGCAAAGCGCGTGACGATGGCATCGCCGGTGTCGACGACAGCGGCCGGCTCGAGCTGGGTCTGGGCGTCGTACAGGGGCACGATGGCCTTGCCCAGTGGCATTCGGCCCGCACCGTCGGCCACGCAGGCCAGCAAGCCCATGCCCAAGGCCAGCAGGTGGATCCTCATCCGGCGGAATGTGGTTGCATGCATGGTGACGGCATCCTCAAATGAAAGCGCTTTCATCTTATCCAGTTTTGGCATCCACGCGCTTGGCGTCAAACGGGTAGAAACCCGGGCCGAGGCCCCGAACACACACACTCTCGGGGGGTAGCATTCACCATCTGTTCTTCCCGCGACAAACCCATGCAAGTAGTCTGCCTCGACCTCGAAGGGGTACTGGTTCCCGAGATCTGGATCGAGTTCTCCCAGCGCACCGGTATTCCCGAGTTCTCCCGCACCACTCGCGATGAGCCTGACTATGACAAGCTGATGCGCTACCGGATCGGGCTGCTCGAGCAGCACGGCCTCAAGCTGGCCGATATCCAGGCAGTGATTGCAGGCATGAGCCCGCTTCCCGGCGCCAAGGCTTTTCTCGACGGGCTGCGCGAACGCTTCCAGGTCATCATCCTGTCGGATACCTTTTACGAGTTCGCCG
>CAYJEC010000461.1:0-3380 GCA_964369025.1 uncultured Ideonella sp.
ACCGGCCTGCTCAAGCGCCTGGGCGCACGCACCGTGGTGGCGGCCACCGTGCGGGCCATCCAGCTGCTGGGCCGGCAGTTCGTGCTCGGCCGCACCATCGGCGAAGCGATGGGCGAGGCCGCAGCGCAGCGCCGCGAGCAGCCGAACCTGCGCTTCTCCTACGACATGCTGGGCGAAGGTGCACGCACCGAGGCGGATGCCGAGCGCTACCTGGCCGCCTACGCCAATGCCATTGACCACATCGCCCGCGCCGTGGCGCCGGCCAGCGCTGAGCGAGGCCCGGAGGTCGCCGACGGCATCTCGATCAAGCTGTCGGCGCTGTTCTCGCGCTATGAAGACGCCCAGCGTGAGCGGGTCTTCGCCGAGTTGCTGCCGCGGGTCTGGTCGCTGATCGAGCGCGCCGCGCCGGCCCAGTTGAACCTGACCATCGACGCCGAGGAGGTCGACCGCCTGGAGCTGTCGCTCGACGTGTTGGAGGCCCTGGCCGAGCGCATCGCCGCCACCTACCCGCAGTGGCGCGGTTTCGGCCTTGCCGTGCAGGCCTACCAGAACCGCGCGCTGGCGGTGGTGGACGAGGTGGCCCGCATCGCCCGGCAGCACGGGCTGCGCTTCATGGTGCGCCTGGTCAAGGGCGCTTATTGGGACGGCGAGGTCAAGCGCGCTCAGGAACTGGGGCTGCCGGCCTACCCGGTCTACACCCGCAAGCCGCACACCGATGTGTCCTACCTGGCCTGCGCGAAGGCGCTGCTGGGCCACCGCGAGGTGATCTACCCGCAGTTCGCCACCCACAACGCCGGCACCATCTCGGCGCTGATTGGCCTGGCCCGGGAGGCCGGCGCCGAGCCCGGCACCCACTACGAGATGCAGCGCCTGCACGGCATGGGCGATGGTGTCTACCGGGAGGTGCTGCGCGACGGCCGCATGGCCTGCCGCGTCTACGCCCCGGTTGGCGAGCACCGCGACCTGCTGGCCTACCTGGTACGCCGGCTGCTGGAAAACGGCGCCAACTCGTCCTTCGTCCACCAGCTGGCTGACGAGGAGGTGAAGGCCGAGGAACTGCTGGCCTCACCACTGGACCTGGCGCACGCGGGCCCGGCCGAAGGCACCGAGGGCCTGCCGCTGCCCGGTGCGCTGTACGGTGCCACGCGGGCCAACTCCACCGGTGTCGACATCACCTGCCTGGCCCAGCGCGCGCCGCTGAGCGCGGCCGTGGCGATGACCAGCGTCGAGCCAGTGCCCCTGGCCGCCGCCGCCGACATCGACGCCGCGATGGCCCGACTGGCCCAGGGTGCTGTGGTCTGGTCGGCCCGCCCGGTGGCCGAGCGCGCGGCCATCGTGCGCCGCGCCGGTGATCTGCTGGACGAGCGCCTGGCCGCCTATTGCGGCCTGCTGGTGAAGGAGGCGCACAAGACACTGGGCGACTGCGTGGCCGAGGTGCGCGAGGCGGTGGATTTCTGCCGTTACTACTCGACCCAAGCCGAGGCACTGGCCGCCAGCGGCGACGTGCTGCATGGCCGCGGCGTGTTCGTCTGCATCAGCCCATGGAACTTCCCGCTGGCGATCTTCGCTGGCCAGGTGGTGGCCGCCCTGGTGGCCGGCAACACGGTGGCCGCCAAGCCGGCCGAGCAGACACCGGCGGTGGCCGCCCGCATGGTGGCGCTGCTGCACGAGGCTGGCGTGCCCACCGATGCGTTGGCGCTGCTGCACGGGCCCGGCGAGACCGTGGGTGCCGGCCTGGTCGCCGATGCCCGCACGGCCGGCGTCTGTTTCACCGGGTCGACGCAGGTGGCGCAGATCATCCACCGTGCGCTGGCCGCCAAGCCGGGCGGTATGGTGCCGTTGATCGCCGAGACCGGCGGCCTGAACGCGATGCTGGTCGACTCGACCGCGCTGCCCGAGCAGGTGGTCGATGCGGTGGTGCAAAGCGCCTTCCGCTCCGCTGGCCAGCGCTGCTCCGCCCTGCGCCTGCTGTGCGTGCACCACGCGGTGGCCGACGCGGTGATCGACATGCTGCGCGGCGCGCTGCACGCCCTGCGGCTGGGCGATCCGCGCGCCTTCGACACCGACCTCGGCCCGCTGATCGACGCCGAGGCCACCGACACCGTGCTCAGCCACGTCGACCACCTGAAGCGCGAGGCCAGGCTGCTGGGCGAGACGGCCGTCCGCTCGCCCTTCCCTCGCCTGGTGGCGCCGGTGGCTTTCGAGCTGCCCAGGGTGTCAGACCTGCAAAACGAGATCTTCGGCCCGGTGCTGCATGTGGTGCGCTGGGGTGGCGAGCCGGAAGCCGTGGTGCGCGAGATCAACGCTTTGGGCTATGGCCTGACCTTCGGCATCCAGACCCGCATCGACAGCCGGGCCGAGCGCTTGGCGCGGCTGGCCCACATCGGCAATGTCTACGTCAACCGCAACATGATCGGTGCCGTGGTGGGGGTGCAGCCGTTCGGCGGCGAAGGGCTGTCCGGCACGGGCCCGAAGGCGGGCGGCCCCAACTACCTGCTGCGTTTCGCCGGCGACCTGCAAGCCCCTGCGGCCACTCACATCGCCAGCGTGTCCGTGCCGATGCACCCAGCATCGCCGTCGCCGAAGCTGGCCCAGGTGGTCGTGGCCCTGCAAGCCGCACAGGCCTCCTGGGGCGCGACCCCACTGGACGATCGGCTGGCCTGGCTGCACCGTGCATCGGCCCGCCTCGGCGAGCTCGACCCGGCACTGGCCGATGCCTGCCGCGCGCTGGCGGGGCACGCTGCGCGGAGCCTGGCCGACCAGACCCTGCCCGGCCCCACCGGCGAAAGCAACGAGTTGCGCCTGCACGGCCGCGGCGTGTTTGCTTTCGTCGGCTCCGGCATACCCGTGCTGAGCGAACTGGCACTCGCTGCGGCGGCGGCGCTGGTCGCCGGCAACACAGTGGTGCTGGCCATCGACAGCGCGGCCACCATCACGGCCCGCACGGTCGCTGACGCCTTTCACCACGCGGGCTTGCCCGCCGACGCCCTGCGCGTGTTGCCGGGCAGCCTCGAGGCGGTTGGCATGGCGCTGGTCGACGATGCCCGCATCGCAGGTGTCTGCGCGTTGTCGGCTCCCGACGGCGCCACACTGGCGCGCCGCATGGCGGCGCAGAACGGGCCGATCCGGCCGCTGCTGTCACTGCGCGAAGCAGCCCGGCCGCGCCAGCTCTACCGCTTCTGTGGTGAGCAGACAGTGACCATCAACACGGCAGCCGCCGGCGGCAACGCGGCGCTGCTGGCGGCCGGCGTGTAGGCCCGGCCGCCGCCCATGAAAAAAGGCCACCTGCGGGTGGCCTTTGTACTTGCGGGAAGGGGGCGATCAGGGGTACAGGCCGCGCTCTTCGCGCGCGATCAGGATGCGCTCGCAGGCCACCGCGA
>CAYJEC010000462.1:0-3375 GCA_964369025.1 uncultured Ideonella sp.
CTTGGGCGAACCGAGCACGATGCGCGCCTGCCGCCCGCGCCGGCCCCGCCCCCGCCCCGTGGCTCGGCACAGCCGGTGCCGCTGCGTGCGGTGGAGACCTTGCTGCCGGACGCCCCCGGCGAGATCGTCGGCGTGCGCTTCTCGGCCCAGCCCGAGCGCATGCTGGCCAGCGAGGCGGTGACGCTCAAGCACCCGGTGCTGAAGAAGCTCTGGCGCGCCCGCCACGCCGAGGCGCGATTGCTGAGCTGGGACACCACCGCGGTGCTGACCGACTGGCGGCCCGACCCGCGGGCGGCCGGGCGGCAGGCCGATGCACCACCCCGGCCGGAGCCCTTGTCGCGCGGGCCGGTGATCGTTTGCCTGGACACCTCGGGCTCGATGCGCGGCGCACCCGAGAACATCGCCAAGGCCGTCACGCTGGCGGCGCTGCGCCTGGCCCACGAACAGCAGCGCGGTTGCTTGCTGATCGCCTTCGGCGGCCCGCAGGAACTGGTGGAGCGTGAGCTGGGGCACGGCGCCGACGGGCTGGCGGCGCTCATGGCGCTGATGGGCCAGGGCTTCGACGGCGGCACGGATATCCAGACCCCGATCGAGCGCGCGCTGGAGCGGGTGCACGAGGCGCGCTGGTCCCGGGCGGATCTGCTGATCGTCAGCGACGGCGAGTTCGGCTGTGTGCCGCACACCCTGGCCCGGCTGGACGAGGCCCGCGCGCGCTTCGGCCTGCGGGTGCAGGGCGTGCTGGTGGGCGACCGCGAG
Organism: uncultured Ideonella sp.; assembly: GCA_964369025.1. Classification (GTDB taxonomy): domain Bacteria; phylum Pseudomonadota; class Gammaproteobacteria; order Burkholderiales; family Burkholderiaceae_C; genus Ideonella. The sequence goes on from CAYJEC010000462.1 coordinate 757, forward strand.
ACCATGGGCCTGCTCGAGGTCTGCGACCACATCCACTGGGTGCGCGACTGGCGGCGCTATGCCGGCGCGGCCGAGGGCGGCGACGGCCGCGGCTACTCGCCGGTGCACAGCAAGAGCCTGACGGCGCTGTACTTCCCGAACGCGTTGTCCAGCCGCGCCGCGCGGCACCGCCCCACCTGATCGCGCCAACTCGACCCTGCCCACGATGAACCCAACCACCGAACCCGGCGCTGAGATCCCGCGCAAGGCGGCCACCCCGGCCGACGAACTGCACTTCGGCCGCCCGCTGACCGGGTGGCGCTTGCGGCTCTACACCATCATCTTCGAGGCCGACACGCGGGCCGGCCGGGCCTTCGATCTGGCGGTCATCGTGGCCATTCTGCTGAGCGTCGCGGTGGTGGTCCTCGACAGCGTGCAGCCGGTGCACAGCCGCTACGGGAGCCTGTTCACCGCGATGGAGTGGTTCTTCACGCTGCTGTTCACGCTGGAGTACCTCGCCCGCCTGGCGTGTGTGCAGCGGCCGTCGCGCTATGCCAAGAGCTTCTTCGGCATCGTCGACCTGCTGGCCGTGCTGCCCACCTACCTGGCGCTGCTCGTGCCGGTGGCGGGCGTGCTGATCGACGTGCGCATACTGCGCCTGCTGAGGGTCTTCCGCATCCTGCGCCTGACGCGTTACGTGCAGGAGTTCAGTGCACTGGGCGATGCGCTGCGGGCCAGCCGCCGCAAGATCTTGGTCTTCCTGTCCTTCGTGCTGATGATGGTGCTGGTCACCGGCACCCTGCTCTACGTGGTGGAGGGGCCGGCCAACGGCTTCACCAGCATCCCGACGGCGATGTACTGGTCTGTCAGCACCATGACCACTGTGGGTTTCGGTGACATCACGCCCAAGACCGACCTCGGCCGGGCGATCGCCTCGGTGATGATGCTGCTGGGCTGGGGCGTGCTGGCAGTACCGACCGGCATCGTCACCTCCGAGATGACCGCGCAGCGGCGTGGCACCGGGGCGGTCACCACGCGCAGCTGCCATGCCTGCCTCAGCGAAGGCCATGCCGCCGACGCGCGCTTCTGCAGCCAATGCGGCGAGCGCCTGCCGGCCTACCGGCACGACTGATCAGGGCTTGTCAACGGCCACCTGGCGCAGCACATGGGCGGTCATGGACCGCGCCAGTTCGTTCTTGCCGACGAACACCGTGCCGCAACCCTCCTGCTCCAGCAGGGTGGCCTCCTCGGCGTTCTCGCTGCGCACGACCACATCCACGGTCGGGTTCAGGCTGCGGGCGGTTTCCACCATCTGGCGCACATCCACCGTTTGCGGCGTGGCGATGACCAGCAGCCGGGCCTGGGCAATGTGGGCCTGGATCAGCGTGGCCGGGTCGACCGCATTGCCCAGCACGGCGGCCTGGCCTTCGCTGCGCAGGCGCTCGACGATCTCGCGGTTCTCCTCGGCCACGACGAAGGGGATGCCCTGTGCCTTCAGCGCCGCCGCAATGCCCTGGCCCACGCGGCCGTGGCCGACCAGCACCACCTGGTGGCGCAGGAACTTGGCGTCGGTCGACATCGGCAACTCGGCCAGCGGGTCGTCGCTGCGGTCGAGCCGGCGAGCCAGCGCGGAGTGCGCGCGGGCCCAGCGCAGTGCGGGTTCGATGGCGGCGAAGACCAGCGGGTTCAGCGCGATCGAGATCAGGGCACCGGCCAGGATCAGGCTCTGGCCGGTGGTTGGGAGCACGCCCAGGGACATGCCCAGCCCGGCAAGGATGAACGAGAACTCGCCGATTTGCGCCAGGCCGGCCGAGACCGTGAGCGCGGTGTTCAGCGGGTAGCGCAGCAGCAGCACCAGCCCGGCGGCCGCCAGTGACTTGCCGAGCACGATGATGCCGACCACCGCCAGCACCTTCAGCGGCTCGTCGACCAGCACGCGCGGGTCGAACAGCATGCCGACCGAAACAAAGAACAACACCGCGAAGGCATCACGCAGCGGCAGCGTCTCCTCCGCCGCGCGGTGGCTGAACTCCGACTCTCGCAGCACCATGCCGGCAAAGAAGGCGCCGAGCGCAAAGCTCACGCCGACGAGTTGCGCCGAGCCGTAGGCAATGCTCACCGCGGCGGCCACGACGCACAGCGTGAACAACTCGCGCGAGCCGGTGCGTGCCACCTGCCACAGCAACCACGGGAAGACCCGCCGGCCCACCACCCACATCAGCACCACGAAGGCGGCCACTTCCAGCACCGTGCGCCCGAGCGTCGCCCACAGCGCCGATGCCGACCCCCCACCGTCCGCACCGGCCATGCCGGCCAGCGGCGGAAGCAGCACCAGCACCAGCACCATCGCCAGATCCTCGACGACCAGCCAGCCGATCGCGATGCGGCCGTTGACCGAATCGACCAGGCCACGGCTCTCCAGGGCTTTCAACAGCACCACGGTGCTCGCCACCGACAGGGCCAGGCCGAAGACGATGGCCGCCGGCAGCGCCCAGCCCCACCAGGTGGCCACGCCAGCGCCCAGCGCGGTGGCGACGACCATCTGGACCAGCGCGCCCGGCAGGGCCACCTTGCGCACCGACATCAGGTCGTCCAGCGAGAAATGCAGGCCGACTCCGAACATCAGCAGCATCACGCCGA
>CAYJEC010000463.1:0-3365 GCA_964369025.1 uncultured Ideonella sp.
AGCCTTTGAGGTTGGCCAGGCCCGCCTCGAAATCCTTGCCGACCATGCGGTCCATCATCAAGGCCATCCAGTGCATCAGCGGGTTGCCGCCCATGTCGCCGTCCATGCCCCAGGTGACTCGGGTGCCGCCGCCCTCGGCCGTGAACCGCAGGTCGCCTGTCGAGGTGCTGTCGAAATCTGGAAAGTACAGGTCGTACGCGACGCGGGCAGGTGGCTCGACCGCGGTCAGCGTCATCTTCCCATCGCCCTCGGTGGCACTTTTCCAGGCCCACCCCGAGGACGCGCCGGAAGCGGCACCGAAGTACTCGATCTGCATCGACGGGTCGCGGCGGTTCCAAACCGTCCAATCCTTCCACCGATGGGGGTCGGCCACCAGGGCGTAGACCTTGTCGGCTGGCGCATTGACAACCGTGCTTCTCTCGACGTGAAACTTGGGCGACAACATCAGGCCGCCGCCGAAAAGGACCACCGCAAACAGCACGACGATGGTGGCCAGCACCTTCAGGAATCTCATGGACATTGCCCTCCAGGTCTGCGGGCTGGTCCCCAGCCGACGCGGCGCGAAGTCTCGTACCGATTGGGGTGATTGGCAAGTGCGGCTCATGGGCGCCGATGGCATCATGCTTTCTCTGACAGATCACAGGCCTTCCAAATGACCATCGCACCGAACGCCTCCAACCCCCTGCTGGAAGCCTGGGATTCGCCCTTCGGCCTGCCGCCCTTCGACCGCATCAGGCCAGAACACTTCGCCCCGGCGCTCGCCGAGGCGATGCGCCAGCATCTGGCCGAGTTGGATCTGATCGGCGCCCAGACTGAGCCGCCCAGTTTCGACAACACCGTGGCAGCCTTCGACCGCGCGGGCAGCCTGCTCTACCGGATCGACTCGGTGTTGGGCAACCTGACAGCGTCCGAGACCTCTCCGGCGCTGCAGGCGGTGCAGCGGGAGACGGCGGCGCCGCTGGCGGCGCACGACAGCGCCGTGAAGATGCATCCGGCGGTGTTCGCCCGGGTCGACGCGCTGCACCGGGACAGGGCCAGCCTGGGTCTGGCGCCCGAGGCGCTGCGGCTTCTGGAGCGCCTTCACCTGGACGCCGTTCGGGCCGGGGCGCGCTTCGGCGCCGAGGCGCAGGCGCGCTACTCGTTGACGATGCAGCAACTGGCAACGCTGACCACCCGTTTTGCGCAGAACGTACTCGCCGACGAGGCTGCGTTCCAGATGGTGCTCGACAGCGAGGCCGAACTCGCCGGGTTGCCGGCGTTTGTGCGCGCAGCCGCGCGGCAGGCGGCGGCCGAGCGGGGTTTCGGGGATGGCGTGCAAGTGATCACGTTGAACCGTTCGCTGATCGTGCCGTTCCTGACGTTCTCCGAACGGCGCGACCTGCGCGAGGCCGCCTGGCGCGCCTGGGTGGGCCGCGGCGAGAGCGGCGGGGAGACGGACAACCGGGCGCTGGCCCGCGAAATCCTGCAACGGCGACGGGAACAGGCGCGCGCGCACGGCCACGACTGCTACGCCGATTTCGCCCTGGTCGATACCATGGCCGGCAACCAGGCGGCGGTGAAAGGCCTGCTCGATGAGGTCTGGACACGGGCGCTGCCCGCCGCCGAGCGGGAACGCCAGGCGCTGATCGCGATGATGCGCAGCCACGGGGTCGAAGGCGAACCTGCTGCCTGGGATTGGCGCTTCTGGTCCGAGAAGGTGCGCCAGGCGCGTTATGAGATCGACGAGTCCGAGGTCAAGCCGTACTTTCCGCTGGAGCGGATGGTCGATGCACTGTTCGACTGCGCACAGCGGCTCTTCGGCGTGCGCTTCGAGGCGCGGCCGGAGTTGCGGGCCTATCACGCGGACGTCAAGGTCTACGAGATGTTCGATGCCGGCGGCGCCAGTGCCGGCCTGTTCCTGCACGACAACTTCGCTCGCCAGACCAAGCGATCCGGCGCATGGATGAGCGACTTCAACTACCAGTCGAGCAACCGGGGCGTGTCGCGGCCTGTCATCGTCAACAACAACAACTTCGCCAAGGGCGCCCGGGGTGAACCGACGCTTCTGTCGTTCGACGATGCGCGCACGTTGTTCCACGAGTTCGGCCACGGCCTGCATGGGCTGTTGTCACGGGTGACCTATCACCGCCTGGCAGGCACGCAGGTGCTGCGCGATTTCGTCGAACTGCCGTCGCAGCTCTTTGAGCACTGGTTGAGCCAGCCCGATGTGCTGGCGCGGCACGCCCGCCATTGGCAGACCGGCGAGCCGATCCCTGCTGCGCTGATCGAGCGCCTACAGGCCGCCCAGCGCTGGGGCCAGGGCTACGAGACGGTCAGCTACGTGGGCAGTGCGCTGGTCGACCTGGAACTGCACGGCCTGACCGATCTTGCCGGGCTGGCCGACATCAGCGGGTTCGAGCGCCAGGCGCTGGCCCGGCTGGGCATGCCCGAGGCGGTCGGGGTGAGGCACCGGCTGGTGCACTTCCAGCACCTGTTTGCGGGCTCGGCTTATGCCAGCGGGTACTACGTGTACCTGTGGGCTGAGGTGCTGGATGCCGACGCGTTCGATGCGTTCGTCGAAGCCGGGGATGCATTCGACGCCGAGGTGGCGGCGCGCCTGCACCGCCACATCTATTCGGTGGGGGACACGGTGGCCCCCCAGGCGGCTTACACCGCCTTCCGCGGCCGCTTGCCGGCGTTGGCGCCGCTGCTGGCAAAGCGCGGCTTGCTCGAAGCGAACTTGCCGGGCGCGTGAGCCGGCCTGGCCGGCGCGTGGCCGGCCGGGCGGTCGACGCGGATGAAGCCCGGGCCGTCGTTGCGCTGGTAGTCCGGGCGGTCCTGGCGCTGGTAGTCAGGCCGCTCGCCACGTTGGAAAGCAGGGCGCTCCTGGTGCTGGAACTCCGGGCGATCGGCGCGTTGGAACGCTGGGCGGTCATGGCGCTCGAACGGGGCGCGATCCATCGGAGGGCGGCGGTCGCCTCCGGCGAAACGATCGTTGAAGCCGCGGTCGTTGAAGCCCCGGTCATTGCGCGGTGCGCCACGGTGGCCAAACTCGTTGCCGCGTGAGAAGCCGCCGGTCTTGCCCCGCGGGGCGCCGGCACGGGGCGGGCGCTGCACGGTGTCGGGGGCCGGGCGGCTGGGTTCCAGGCCCTGCACGGTCGCGACCGGGATCGGCTGCGTGGTGTAGTGCTGGATGCGGCGGATCATCGGCACGTCGCGGCGCTCGGCCAGCGTGACAGCGCGGCCCGAGCGGCCCGCGCGGCCGGTGCGGCCGATGCGGTGCACGTAGTCCTCGGCCTTCATCGGCAGGCCGTAGTTGATGACGTGGCTGATGGTCGGCACGTCGATGCCGCGGGCGGCGACGTCGGTGGCCACCAGGATGCGCA
>CAYJEC010000464.1:0-3364 GCA_964369025.1 uncultured Ideonella sp.
GTCGATGCCGGAGGCTTCGAGGACCGCCTTCACCGCGTCGTAGTGGGTCACCTTGCCCCATGGCTTGCCAGTACGCGTTGCGGGAAACAGGAAGTCGCCGGCGAGCTTCTGCTCCTTGCGTACCTGCAGCCAGTAGGCCAGCACGCGACCTGCCCACTTGATCACCGGTGCTTCACGTTCCGGGCTGTCGCCGTGCGCCGGCACGTGGACGGTGCCCGGCACGCCCTTCTCGTCGCCCGTGCGCACCACCGGGGACGTCACTCGAAGCATCCGGACATCGCCTGGCGTCAACCCGGAGCCCAGGTGCAGCGCGACGGCAGACCGGTTGCGCAGTTCCTGCCAGGTGATGTCGGCGCCGCGGCGGCCCGAGCGGGGAAGGCCGGCAGAGAGGTAGTTGACGAGGATTCGGGCCTCCGCAGGGGCCAAGTAGTCGGGCAGTGCGTCGCGCCGATTGGCGTTGGCATAGAGCCAGTCCTCACGGGACTGAAGCAGGGTCGCCGCCGCTCTGTTCGGGGAGGCGGATCCAGTGGCCTGCGCTCGGATCTCCAGCACGCTGTCGATGAGCTTCAGCCAGCGCCACGCGTGCCGTGGCGTGAACCTCCCGGCCTCCTTGAGTCGGCTAGGCTTTGCGCGGGCCGCGTTCGCTGGTTCGAGCCGGCTGTTGATGAAGGCGCCGAGGTGCGACTCGCTGATGCCGTCCAGGCCGACCACGGGTGTTTGGCTCAGGCACCACTCGGCAAACGCCTGCCAGAGGACCGTGTAGGAGCGAATGGAGGAGGCCAACGTGATCTTGCGCGCGGCTGCTGTGCGCTGGTGATCCAGCCATTGGTCGAACGCCTCCTGGAAGGCCCGCACCTGGTCGGCCGGGTCGGCATCGTCGAACCGGTCGAGGTTCTGCGGGGCCATGGTGAGGGATCATAAAACCGAACCAACGGCGCAGGCGTTGTTTCCTACAAGCGGCCCTTTCCGAGCTGCTTCGCCAGAGCCGAAAACGCAAGCCAGGAGGGGCCGAGCGGCGCCGCCGTTGGTTCGGTTTCAAGGTGGCCAGTATCGGGCGGCGCACGGGACCAGGCCCCACCCGCCGAACCCTCGTGGTGACGCACCGCGAAGTGGGCCCCCATTGGTGGGTACCCATCAACTCGCTCGCTGGGGCGATCGGTGAGTTCGCCGGCCCGCGGGAAGATCGGTGGCAGCAAGCCTGCGATCACCTCGCTGCAATGACGATTTGCAGGGGCTGTTTCGATCGGTCGGGCCGCATTGCAGAAGGAACGTGGAAACTCTGCGTTCACCTCAGCGCGGTTGGATGCAGGTCGAGACGATCTGCGTACCTCTTGCAGGCGGGCTTGACGGTGCGCAGACGCCGAGCACCCTGGGGCATGGACAACAGAACCGGTCGACAAACCGTTGGAGCAGACAGACGGGTCAATCTCAGGACGAACAGAACCATGAGTGAGCAGGGCAGGGCCGCGGAGAGACCGCAGGTCGAAGTCGCGGGCAAGGCTGCCGGCGGGGACTATTCCCCCGACGCCGGCGAGACGGCGCGCGCGATGACCGCCAACGCCGTGGTCTCGGCCGTGGCCAACGTGCCGCTGCTGCTGGCCGCCGTCGGTTTGGTCGTCTACATGGCGTTCGAGGCCGGGCTCAGCATTCCGGGAACGGTCTTCGGTGCGCTCGGCCTGGCGGCATCGGGCTGGCGCTGGTCGATGAGCAAGCGCTACCGCGTGCGCGAACCGTTCGACGAAGCGACGGCGCTGTCGGCACGACGAGAGGTCGAGCTCAACGCGGGTCTGTCTGGTCTCATGTGGGGCTTCGGCGCGCTGGCGATCTACCCCCACCTCAAGGAGGTCTCGCAGATCGCTTATCCGATGCTGCTGGCCGGATCGGCCGGCGTTGCGGCCCTGTATGCCCCGCTGGCAGGGCGTGCCTACCTGTACATGATCGTGCCGCAGGTCGCATCGCTGGTCATCGCTCATCTTGCCTTCGACGGCCTGCGGTCGATCGGACTCGCCGCGATCGTGGCCGGGTTCGGCTTCACGATGCACCGATCCGCGCAGTTGTCGAAGGCTGCGGGCGAACGGCTCGCGCGAGCGCTGCTCGAACGCGATCGCCTGCGCGCCGACCACGCGCGTCTCGCGGAGCTGGAACTCACAGAAGCCAAGCTGGCGGCCGAGTCCGCACGCAACGAAGCGGCGGCCACACGGGACCTGTTCATCGCCAAGGTCTCGCACGAGTTCCGCACGCCCCTGCAGACCATCGTCGCGCTGGCCGACCTGCTCGCGCTCAAGACCGCTGACGAGAGGTCCAAAGGCCTTCAGGAGCCGGTCCAGCGGCTTTCACGAGCGGCCGACCAACTGATGCACCAGGCCAACGACCTGGCCGCTTTCGTGCGGGCCAATCAGGCCGCCGGCTACGAGATCCGTGAGCGCCCGGTGAGGCTGGACGAAGTGGTGGCCGCGTCGATCACCGAACTCCGCGAGTTGGCCAACCGCAAGGGCGTCGAAGTGCGCGTCACCGTCCCGGCCATCTCGCTGCATGCCGACGACATGCGCCTGCAGCAGGTCATCGGGAACCTGGTGAGCAACGCGGTCAAGTACACGAACCATGGCCACATCGAGATCCACGCAGACGTGGATGGCGACGGGCCCCACTCGATGACCCTCTGGGTGAGCGACACCGGCAGCGGAATCGCCGAAGAGGTCCTGCCGAATGTCTTCGATCCGTGGTTTCGTGGCACGCGTGAAGCGCGCGGGCTGGGGCTCGGGCTATCGATCGTGCGGTCCCTGGTTGCCCAGCTCGGCGGGACCGCGGAGATCAAGTCGGAGAAGGGCCACGGCACCAGGGCCACCGTGCACATCCCGGTGAAGGTGCTGGACCAGCAGCCGACGCGGCCGCTGGCTGGCTCGGCGAGCCTGTCGGGCCTGCACGTCCTCGTCGTCGACGATGAAGACTCGGTTCGCAGCGCCGTCGCAGATCTGCTGCGCGCCAAGGGAGCCGAGTGTGTGGAAGCGCCGGGCACCGACGAGGCCCTGCAAGAGCTCGATTCCAAGGCTTTCGAGGTGGCCCTGGTGGACATCCAGATGCCCGGCGCGGATGGCTACGAGCTTGCACGAAGGCTGAGGGCTCGCTCGCCGGAATGCGACACCAGGCTGATCGCCATGAGCGCCTTCGGACTGGCCGAGCAGCACGGCCATCTTTTCGACGCCTACGTCGCCAAGCCCTCGAAGGCTGACAAGATGGTCGGCACGATCATCCAGACCTTGGCGCGCAGTCGGCCCGCCGCTGCCAGTGCGGCCCCTTTGAGCAAGTCGGGCGGAGCGTCCGGCTCCGGGTGAGTCGACGTCGGCGCCGAAGCGCGGCGCAGGCG
>CAYJEC010000465.1:0-3336 GCA_964369025.1 uncultured Ideonella sp.
CAGTGCCCTGGAAGACGGCAACCTCGAGGTGGCCGGCTTTCACAAGCTGGCGGCGGGCCTGGTCCACGGCGAACTCAAGGGCGCCAGCGCGGCCGCGTTCTCCAAGGCGGGCCTGGATGCAGTGACGGCCCAGATCGGTGTTCTCGAGACCGCCACCAATGTGCTGGAAGACCTGCTGCATGAGCGGATTGCCAGCCTCACCCGCGAGCGGCTGCAACTGCTGGCGGCGCTGGCCGGCCTGGCGCTGGTGGCAACGGGCCTGGCCGTGGCGATCACCCGCTCGGTGGTCCGTCCTCTCGGCCTGGCGCTGAATGCGGCCAATTCCGTGGCCGAGGGTGACCTTGACTACCGCATTGCCGACACCGGCACCGACGAAGCCGGGACGCTGCTGGCCAGCTTTGTCCGAATGCAGGACAACCTGCGCCAGCGCAACGCGCACGATGCGCAGCTTGCCGGCGAAACCAGCCGGGTCAAGCAGGCGCTCGACCGCTGTTCCACCAACGTGATGATCGCGGATGCCGACGGCCAGATCATCTACATGAACGAGTCGGTCTCCGCGATGCTGCGCGGCAACGACACCGCGCTGCGCTCCGCGCTGCCGAATTTCGACGCCACCCGCCTGATCGGCCAGAACTTCGATCTGTTCCACCGCAACCCGGCCCACCAGCGCAACCTGCTGGCCCACCTGAAGGGCGAGCACAAAGCGCAGATCAAGGTGGCCGGCCTGCACTTCTCGCTGACCGCCAACCCGATCGTCGACGCCGAAGGCCAGCGCCTCGGCACCGTGGTCGAATGGAAGGACCGCACCGCCGAGGTGGCCTCCGAGGTGGAAATCTCCGGCATGGTCGAGGCGGCCTCGCAGGGCAACTTTGCCATCCGCCTGGAGACGGCCGGCAAGGAACCCTTCTTTGCCAAGTTGGGCGGCATGTTCAACGACCTGGTCGAAACTGTCAGCAAGACGATCGTCGAGGTGCGATTGGCAGCAGACAGCTTGACCTCTGCATCGGGACAGGTGTCGTCCACCTCGCAATCCATCTCGCAATCAGCTTCCGAGCAGGCGGCCAGCGTCGAGCAGACCACCGCCTCGCTGCAGGAGATGGCCGCCTCGGTCAAGCAGAACTCCGACAACGCCAGGGTCACCGACGGCATGGCCTCCAAGGCCGCCGCGGAAGCAGTCGAAGGCGGCCAGGCCGTGAGCCGCACGGTCGAAGCGATGAAGTCCATCGCCACCAAGATCTCGATCATCGACGACATCGCCTACCAGACCAACCTGCTGGCCCTGAACGCGGCCATCGAGGCAGCACGAGCCGGCGAACATGGCAAGGGCTTCGCGGTCGTGGCGGCCGAGGTCCGCAAGCTGGCCGAACGCAGCCAGGTGGCCGCGCAGGAGATCGGCCAGTTGGCCAGCACCTCGGTGGGCCTGGCCGAGAAGGCCGGCAGCCTGCTGGCGGCCATGGTGCCTTCGATCAACCAGACCTCCAGCCTGGTGCAGGAGATCGCCGCCGCCTCGTCCGAGCAGGCCGGCGGAGTCAGCCAGATCACCGCTGCGATGGACCACCTCAGCACCGCCACCCAGCACAATGCCTCGGCCTCCGAGGAGCTTTCGGCCACGGCGGAGGAGCTGTCGGCCCAGGCGACCCAATTGCAGGAGCTGATGGCCTACTTCCAGGTGGCCGGCGACGAAACCAGCGCCCCCCAGGCGTCGGTGCGCCGCACCCCGTCAGCCCATCCCGCAAGAAGCACCAAGCCGGCCGCCGGGCGCCCTGCTGCGCGCCCGCCGGCCCGCGCAAAGCGCCCGGCCAGCCAGGACGATCTCGTCGACGACGAAGCCTTTGCACCGTTCTAGCCCCGGCCCCGTGCCCAGTGACCTGACCGATACCCTATCAAGAGCCCAAGATGCGCAAGAACCTGCCGGTGACTTCGAATGAAAAGCTGCTGCCCGAAGACTGCACGATCGTCTCGCGAACCGATCTGAAGGGGCGCATCACCTACGTCAACGACGCGTTCGTCGAAGTCAGCGGTTTTGCGCAGGCAGAACTGCTGGGGCAGGCGCACAACCTGGTGCGGCATCCGGACATGCCGGAGCAGGCCTTCGCCGACCTGTGGGCGACCTTGAAGGCCGGCCGACCCTGGACCGGCCTGGTGAAGAACCGCTGCAAGAACGGTGACTATTACTGGGTGGTCGCCAATGCGACGCCGGTTCTCAACGGTGGCGAAGTTGAAGGCTACATGTCCGTGCGAACCCGGCCCACGCGGGAGCAGATCGCCGAAGTCGAACGCATGTACCAGTTGTTCCGCGACGACCGTGCCAAGGGTCTGGCAATACGCGAAGGCCAAGTCATTCGCACAGGCCTGGTCAGCGCCCTGCGACGCGCAATCAAGCTAGGTTTCGGCGGCCTGATGAGCCTGACCTGGGGGCTGGCGCTGGCGGCGATAGCAGCGGCCGCATTCGCCGGCGCACATCGAACCCCGGCGCTGATGGGTACAACCTTGGCGCTCGCGCTGGCGGCTTCACTAGGCATGCTGACCGTTGCGCGGCGGACGACACGAACACTCGCCGATGCACACCGCCTCCTCGACGCATTCAGCCAGGGTCGTTTCGATGACATGATATCCGGCGAAGGTCGCGACGGGTTCGCCAGCATGATGCAGACTCTGAAGCGGGTTCAGATCCGGCTCGGATTCGAGTTGTCCGACATCAAAAAGGTGGCCGGCGATGCGTTGCGGATCCGCCAGGCCCTGGACGTGGCCGCGATGCCGGTGCGCATCGCCGACGCGCACGGGACCATCATCTATGTCAACCAGGCCCTCGACGAGGTGCTGCGCCGCGACGTGGCGGCGTTCCGCGCCGAGTTGGGCGCCCAGTTCGACCCGGGCCGCATCGTCGGCGGCTCGGTCGGCGTGTTCTACAAGAACCCCGCCGAGGCCCTGGATCGCTTGCGTGCGCTGCGCCAGACCGCGCACGCGCGCCTCCAGCTTGGAGGCAGAACCTACGACGTGACCACCACGCCGATAGTCGACGCGGGTGGCGAGCCGGTTGGCACGGTCGGGCAGTGGCGCGACCTGACCGATCAGTTGGACGCCGAGGCAGAGATCAGCAAGCTGACCGGCTCGGCAGTGTCTGGAGATTTCACCGGGCGCGTCGCGCTCGAAGGCAAGGACGGGTTCTTCAGGCAGATCGGCGAAAGCTTCAACGGGCTCATCGACACCGTCAGCAAGACCATCCAGGAGGTTCGCGCCGCTGCGGATCAACTCACCTCGGCCTCGGCCCAGGTGTCATTGACCTCGCAGTCGCTGTCGCAATCCGCCTCCGAGCAGGCCGCCAGCGTCGAGCAG
>CAYJEC010000466.1:0-3332 GCA_964369025.1 uncultured Ideonella sp.
CCTATGGCCTGATCCTGCCGGCCTGGGTACTCGAACTGCCTCGTCTGGGTTGCTTGAACATCCATGGCTCGCTGCTGCCGCGCTGGCGTGGCGCCGCGCCCATCCACCGGGCCATCGAAGCCGGTGACGCCCGCACCGGCATCACCATCATGCAGATGGACGAAGGTCTGGACACCGGTGCCATGCTGGACATGCGCGCCGTGCCCATCCAGCCGGCCGACACCACCGGGTCATTGCATGACCGCCTCGCTGCCCTGGGCGGCGAGATGATCGTCCAGACCTTGTCCCGGGCAGCCGCGGTCCCGCTGACCGGCGTGCCGCAACCCGCCGAGGGCGTGACCTATGCCCACAAGGTCGACAAGGCCGAGGCAGCGATCGATTGGGCTGCGTCCGCCGATGCGATCGAGCGGCGCGTGCGTGCCTTCGACCCGTTCCCGGGCACCAGCTTCGACTGCGCTGGCGAGACGGTCAAGCTCTGGCAGGCGGCCGTCCGGCCCGATCTGGGCGGCCCGCCAGGGCAGGTGCTTTGCGCCAGTGATGGCCGCCTGACCGTCGCCTGCGGGCAGGGGGCATTGGATCTGCTTCAACTGCAGCGCCCGGGTGGCAAGCGTCTGCCGGTGGCGGCGTTCCTCCAAGCCCGCCCCGGCCTTCAGGGCATTGAACTTGCGCGGCCTGGCCGCATCTGACGCTTCATCTCCACTCTTGGCCACGCCGCGAACCGGCCGGCCCCACGAAAGCCCGCCATGTTCAACCTGCTGAAGACCGCCGTCCTGATGGCGGCCATCACCGCGCTGTTCATGACCATCGGCCGCCTGATGGGCGGCCAGCAAGGCATGGTGCTCGCGCTCATCGTGGCGTTGGGCATGAACTTCTTCAGCTACTGGTTCTCCGACAAGCTGGTGCTGCGCATGTACAACGCGCAGGAAGTCGATGCCCAATCTGCTCCGCAGTTCTATCGTCTTGTGCAGGAACTGGCCCAGCGCGCCGAACTGCCGATGCCGCGGGTGTACCTCATCAATGAAGACGCGCCCAACGCTTTCGCCACCGGTCGGAACCCGCAAAACGCTGCGGTAGCCGCCACCACGGGGATCCTGCGCACTTTGAGCGAGCGCGAACTGCGCGGCGTGATGGCGCATGAACTGGCCCACGTGAAGCACCGGGACATCCTGATCTCGACCATCAGCGCCACCATGGCCGGCGCGATCTCGATGCTGGCCAACTTCGCAATGATCTTTGGCGGCCGCGACAACGAAGGCCGTCCGGTCAACCCCATCGTCTCGATACTGGTGATGCTGCTGGCCCCGCTGGCCGCCAGCCTGATCCAGATGGCCATCAGCCGTGCCCGCGAGTTCGAGGCGGACCGGGGTGGCGCCGAGATCTCGGGTGACCCACAGGCCCTGGCTTCAGCGCTGCAGAAAATCCACCGCATGGCCCAGGGCCTGCCGATGGAGGCTGCAGAGAGGCACCCGGAAACCGCCCAGATGATGATCATGAATCCGTTGTCCGCCGGCGGGCTGCGTGGCCTGTTCTCTACCCATCCCAGCACCGAGGAGCGGGTCGAACGGCTGCTGGAGATGGCGCAGCAGGGCATGCGGCGCGTTTGACGCCCGGCCTCAAGTGGAGTGGGGAAGCGGCCGATAACCCCCACAGACCCCTACCGACGGCCCCTCCATGTCCCGCCCGACCCTTGCCCTGCTCGCACTGACCAGCCTGATGACGCTGGCCGGTTGCGACCTGCTCGGCATCGAGGGCGCCACCGTGGTGGCCGAGCGCAAAGTGGCCGAGGGAAAGGCTGTCGGCGCGGCCTGCCGCCACGCCGGCCGTGCCATCGAGGACTGCTACGCGTTGAACAAGAAGGCCGAGAAGGCCGCCATCTATGCCGGTTGGCGGGAGATGGACGACTACATGCGCGAAAACAAGCTGGAGCCGGTGGCGCCGCAGATCGTCGCCGAAACCAAGTCCAAGCCGCCTGAGCCCGAAGATGCGGATGCCGAGGCTGAAACCAAGCCGAAGGGCAAGGGCGAAGTCCACGCCGACGCCAAGGACAAGGCGCCCAGCAAGAAGCCTGCTGCGCACTGAACGCGCAACCTGCAGCGGCGCCGGAGCCGCCTGCATTGCTGCAGTTCGGCCCCGCTCCGCCGGCAGCGGACAATCGCTGCATGCTCGACTCCGTTGCGCGCCTCTGGCGCGACCCTGATTTCCGCCACGGCGCCCGCGACATGCTGGGCACGGCACTGGGCATCGGCGCCTGGGGGTTGGTCACCGGGGTGGCCATGGTCAAGGTCGGGCTGCCGGTGTCGTTGGCGGTGCTCATGTCGTTGTTGGTGTTCGCGGGCAGCGCACAACTGGCTGCCATGCCGCTGATCGTCGGCGGGGCGCCGATCTGGGTGGTCTGGGCCACCGCAGCCTGCGTCAACCTCCGGTTCGTGATCTTCAGTGCCGGCTGGCGGCCTTACTTTGCCCAACAGCCGCTCGCACGACGGATGGTGATGGGCTACTTTTCGGGCGACCTGAACTACGTGATGTTCATGCGGCGGTATCCAGAGCAGCGCCCTGTTCCGGGCCAGATCCCATACTTCTGGGGAGGTGTGGTGGTGAACTGGCTGTCCTGGCAAGTGCTGTCCCTGGTCGGCATCGTGTTGGCCGATGGCATCCCCACCGCATGGGGGCTGGGGTTTGCCGGAACGCTGGCTTTGCTGGGCTTGACGGGCTCACTGCTGGCCGACCGTGCCACCTGGCTCGCGGCCGGCGTGGCCGCATGTGCCGCCGTGGCGGCTTTCGCCTTGCCACTGAAGCTGAACATCGTGGTGGCGATTGCTGCCGCAGTGGCCGTAGGCATCGTGCTGGACCACATGGCGCCGGCCAAGGAGCGGGCATGAGCATGGGCATAGGCATGGGCTATTGGGAGATCGTGCTCACCGTGATCGGCCTGGCGGTCATCACCGTCTTGACGCGCTCCTTCTTCCTGTTGCCGGAGCGCGAGCTACCGATCCCGAAGTGGCTGAACGAGGCTCTGCGCCATGCGCCTTTGGCAGCATTGGTGGCCGTGGTGGCCCCCGAGGTCGTGCTGACCAACGGCCACCTGATCGACAGTTGGCGCGACCCCCGGCCCTACGCCGCACTCGCCGGTAGCCTTTGGTACTGGCGCCGGCGTGGCATCCTTGGCACCATCGTCTGCGGCATGGCCGTGCTGTTGGCGCTGCGTTTCGGGCTGGGCTGGTAGCTCCTTGCCCACTTCATCGACCGACTTTCACCTCGACAAGACCACCATGAACGTGCTCCGTTTCACCGATCTCGTTGCCCAGGGCCGTGCAAAGGGCCAACGTGTGTTC
>CAYJEC010000467.1:0-3332 GCA_964369025.1 uncultured Ideonella sp.
GGGGGACAGGTCGTCGGTGTTGGTCTCGCCGGGCACCTTGAAGACCGTGACCGTGATGCTCTTGGGCACTTCGGGGCGGGTGGTGAACCACTCGGCATCGGCCCAGCTCTGCATGACCTCCCGGGCCTTGGCGTTGCCGGCCTTGGCCTTCTCGGCGACGTCATTGAAGAAGTCGAACATCAGCAAGGTCTTCTTCAGGCCTTCCGCGGCTACCGCGGCCACATCGGCGTCGTCGAGCAGTTCGATCAGAGGGTGGACGTTGTAGCCCCCGACCATCGTGCCGAGGAGTTCCGTGGCCTTGGACTTCGGGAGCAGGGCGACGGCGATGTCGCCGTGCGCCACCGCGGCCAGGAAGCTGGCCTTGACCTTGGCAGCGTCGTCCACACCCGGCGGCACGCGGTGGGTGAGCAGGTCCAGCAGGAAGGCGTCCTCGCCGGCTGGCGGGTTCTTGATCAGCTCGATGACCTCAGCGGTCTGCTTGGCGTCGAGCGGCAGCGGCGGGATGCCGAGGGCGGCGCGTTCGGCGGCATGTTGGCGATAGGCTTGCAGCATGGCGGTGGCTCCTGGATGGCGGGGCTAGGGTAACTACGATATTTTATATCTTATATAAGACTTGCCAAGCCCCTGGGGCACGGCGGTCGCGATTGTCCCGCAGCGAGGCGGCCGATCCAAGCAAGAAAAAAGCCCGGCGGGGCCGGGCTTTTCGGGCAGGCGCACGCGTCAATTCGGGGCAGGTGCGGCCACGCCGGTGGCAGCCTGCCCAGGCGAGTTGCCCATCAGCGCCTGGGTGGGTTGGCCCTCAGCGGCCTTTCTGGCCAGCATCTGCTTCTCGTGCACGCACTCGTCCACCAACCGGCGCCCGGCCTTCACATCCATGAGCATGGATTTGTAGGCGATCTGAAGCAGCAATGTCTGGCCCTTGACGTCCTCCAGGCGCAGCGCACCGGTGGACGAGAGCACCGTCTTCAGGGTGTAGCGATCTTTGCCGAAGGCGACAACGATGTAGCCGTCGTACTTGGGGTTCATGGTCACCTTGACCGACTGGTTCAGTTCGCACTGGTAGTCGCCGAAGTGGGTCATCGACGCGGCGGCGTTCTGCTCGCCTTCGGAGGGCGGCAAGGGCACTTCCACCGGAGGCTTGGGCGCAGGCTTGGCGGCGGGGCGCTTGGCGGCCGGTTTGGCGACGGGTTGTGCGGGCGTTTGCGCCTGGGCGCCGACCGCGAAGCAGGTGAGCCACGCCAGGGACAGCGACAGGACCAGGGGGCGTTTCAGGAGGTTGTGCATCGGGCGAGGCTCCAAGGGGCGGTGTGACAGGGCAAATTGTCCTCCCACTGCCCTGGACAGGGGTGACTGAACGTTTCCACAGGCCATTCGAGGCGGTGATTCGCCAACAAGGTCACAGGTCGAAGAATGCCAGCCGGATCTCGGCGGGCAACTGGGGCCCGTTGGCTACGGAGGTCCGATGGGCGCGTTGAAGCACCTGCCAGAAGTAGCGGAAACTGGCCCGGTCGTGCAATTGCTCGCGCCCATGGTGCGAGTGGCGGATCGGCGCCCAGTGGGCCGCATGGGCGGCGGTGATGATTTCGATGGCCTGGTCGACTTCGGCCGCGCTGGGCGCGAAAGCGTCGACAATGGGCAGGATCTGGTCCGGGTGAATGCTCCACATGCGGGTGTAGCCCAACTGGCGCGAGGCCCGTTCGGCGGCCGCTTGCACGGCAGACCGATCCTTGAACTCTGTGACCACACAGTGCGAAGGCACCTTGGCGTGGCCATGGCAGGCAGCGGAAATCTCCAGCTTGGCGCGCAGCACCAGCGGGTGCTCGAACTGCCCTTGCACGCCCATGGCCGACTGCGGGATGGCGCCGCGGTGCGCCGAGACGAAATCCATCAGGCCGAAGGACAGCGATTCGATGCGGGGGTGGGCCGCCAGCGCGTGCACCTCGCGCAGTGCGCCATGGGTCTCCACCAGCGCATGCAGCGGTATGGTGCGCTGCAGGCCGGTGCTGGCACTGATCCGGTCCACCGCAGCCACTGCCGTACCCAGGTCGGCCACGCCATTCGGCTTCGGGATCATCAGGTAGGCCAAGCGGGCGCCGGCTCGCGGCAGCAGGGCCTCCAGCATCGGCACGAAGGCCGGATGGTCCACAGGCACCACTCGCGCACCGACCCGGCCATGGGCGTTCAACGAGGAATCCACCAATTCGGCCATCAGGTGGGCATGCTCCACTTCGCCGCCGACCGGCGCGCCGTCCTCGCCGTCCAGCGTGACGTCGAACACCGGGCCCAGTTCGGCCTGCAGTTGCAGGCTCTTCCTCATGCGAGTCTCGACGCCGCAGTAGTGGTCGCAGACGGGCAGGTCCGGCGGAACTTCGCCATCGTCGAGCAGAGCAAGGCTCGGGTGAAGGGGGGCGTCGGTTGTCATTGGGGGGCCCAAATGAAGAAGGGCCGGGGCCGCTTCTGCGAACCCCGGCCCCGGCAGCTTAACCCGCGGGACTCAGAGCAGGTGCTTGACGCCGTCCTGCTCGGCCATCAGCTCGGCCAGGGTCTTGTCGATGCATTCTTGCGAGAACGCGTCGATCGGCAGGCCTTCGACGATCTTGTACTCGCCACCTTCGCAGGTGACCGGGTAGCCGAACATGACTTCCTTGGGGATGCCGTATTCGCCGTTCGACGGGATGCCCATCGTGACCCACTTGCCGTTGGTGCCCAGGGCCCAGTCGCGCATGTGGTCGATGGCGGCGTTGGCAGCAGAGGCTGCAGATGACAGGCCGCGGGCTTCGATGATGGCCGCGCCGCGCTTGCCGACGGTGGGCAGGAAGGTGTCCTTGTTCCAGACCTGGTCGTTGATCATGTCCTTCACCGAGGCGCCGTCGATGGTGGCGAAACGGTAGTCGGCGTACATGGTGGGCGAGTGGTTGCCCCACACGGCCAGCTTCTCGATCGAGGCGACGGCCTTGCCGGTCTTGGCGGCGATCTGGCTGGCGGCGCGGTTGTGGTCCAGGCGCAGCATGGCGGTGAAGTTCTTCGCGGGAAGATCCGGCGCCGATTTCATCGCGATGTAGGCATTGGTGTTGGCCGGGTTGCCGACCACCAGCACCTTGACGTTGCGCGAGGCGACCGCGTTCAGGGCCTTGCCCTGGGCGGTGAAGATCTGGCCGTTGATCGACAGCAGCTCAGCGCGCTCCATGCCGGCCTTGCGGGGCATCGAGCCGACCAGCAGGGCGTAGTCGGCGTCCTTGAAGGCGGTCATCGGGTCGCCGTGGGCTTCCATCCCCACCAGCAGCGGGAAGGCGCAATCTTCCAGTTCCATCATCACGCCCCTGAGGGCCTTC
>CAYJEC010000468.1:0-3328 GCA_964369025.1 uncultured Ideonella sp.
CCAGGCGCATCAGGCGGTTCATGTCGGCCGAATCGATCAGGCCGGCGGCGTGCAGGTCGAGGATCTGGTCCCCGATGGCCACGCCGATGCGCCAGCTGCTGTCAGGCGTGGTGCGGAAGCGGCCGAAGGGCAGGTTCTGGATCGGGAAATCCGTGGCCGGGTCATTGGCGGACTCGACCCAGCTCGTGAGCGCAGGATCGTGGGTGGCGTCGATGCCGTTCATGATGGCGTGGCTCCTCACTCGGCGGCTTGCAGCACGCCGCGGCGGAGCTGGTCGCGCTCCATCGATTCGAACAAGGCCTTGAAATTGCCCTCGCCGAAGCCGTCGTCGCCCTTGCGCTGGATGAACTCGAAGAACACCGGGCCCAGCAGGGTCTGCGAGAAGATCTGCAGCAGCAGGCGCGGGCGCTCGCCCTGTGTGGAGCCGTCCAGCAGGATGCCGCGGGTCTGCAGCTCGCCCACCGCCTCGCCGTGGCGCGGCAGGCGCTCCTCCAGCATCTCATAGTAGGCGTCGGAGGGCGCAGTCATCAGCGGGATGCCGGCCATCGCGAGCTGGTCGATGCTGGACTTGAGGTCGTCCGTCAGCAGGGCGATGTGCTGGATGCCCTCGCCGTTGAACTGCATCAGGAACTCCTCGATCTGGCCGGCGCCCTTGGAGGACTCCTCGTTCAGCGGGATGCGGATCATGCCGTCCGGTGCGGTCATGGCCTTGCTGGTCAGCCCGGTGTACTCGCCCTTGATGTCGAAGTAGCGGATCTCGCGGAAGTTGAACAGCCGCTCGTAGAACGCCGCCCAGAAGGCCATGCGGCCGCGGTAGACGTTGTGCGTGAGGTGGTCGATGAGCTTCAGGCCATGGCCCCTGGGGTGGCGCTCCACGCCGTCGATGAACTCGAAATCGATGTCGTAGATGGACTTGCCGTCCTCATAGCGGTCGATCAGGTACAGCGGCGCGCCACCGATGCCCTTGATGGCGGGCAGGCGCAGTTCCATCGGGCCGGTGGGGATCTCCACCGGCTGCGCCCCGAGTTCCAGCGCGCGGGCATAGGCCTTGTGTGCGTCCTTGACGCGGAAGGCCATGCCGCAGGCCGACGGGCCGTGCTCGGCGGCGAAGTAGCCAGCGACGCTCTTGGGTTCGCTGTTGACGATGAAGTTGATGTCGCCCTGGCGAAACAGGCTCACCTGCTTCGAGCGGTGCGTGGCCACTTTGGTGAAGCCCATCTTCTCGAAGATGGGCTCCAGCAGGTCGGGGGTGGGCGAGGCGAATTCGACGAATTCGAACCCCATGAGGCCCATGGGGTTGTCAAACAGATCGGCCATGGTGGTGCTCCTGGCAAGTGGGATGGTCAAAGACTGGGGATGGAGCCCCCGAACCTGACGATTGCGCGTCAGGCCCCCAGCGGGGGGCGAGTCAACTCGGGAGCGGCCCGTCGTGGACTCATGTCATTGACCGCACTCGGCGGAGCACAGGGCACGCCACGCACGCTGCGTGCGAGGTGGTCGCCGATGACAAGCTGGTGGCCAGGCGTGGTCATGGCAGGGGTGGCGTGTGGGCAGGCGCGTGTCGGATGGGGGCTGGCCAGTTTACGCCCGCCTGCCCGGTGACGGCTACTCTGCCTGCTCCCGCAGGTAGCGCTGCATCAGCGCGAAGAAGCGGTCGTAGAACGGGCCGGCCGGGATGGTCTCGCTGGCCACCTTGACCATCGAGTCGCTGCTGGAGCTCAAGGGGATGGACAGCGAGCCGATGGCCGACAGGCCGACGCTGGCCGAGTTGGGGTTCTTCTTGAGCGCGTAGCTTTCCTGGATCGCGTTGACGTAGGCGGTGGCGATCCGGCCCTCCGGGCCTTCGGGCGCGCAGACCACATTGAACTGGATCTGCACATGCACCTCGCCCTCCGGCTGGAAGGCCTTCTGGCCGTTGATGGCGTCGGCCTTGACGGTGGACAGCACATAGCCCTGGCTCAGCAGCGCTCGGCGTGCAGCTTCGCAGGTCAGGCTCACCGGGGCGTCGAAAAGACGCGAGAAAGTTTCGGTCGATTCGAAGCCCTCGGTCTGGTAGACGCGTTGCTTGGGCGGGGTGCTGACGCAGGCGCTGGCCAGGGCGGACAGCGCCAAGGCCGCCAGCATCGTGGCGCGGCGGCACACAGGGGAACGGGGTTTCATCACGGGCCGGATTATCCCAGGCCCGGTGGCATCGCCCTTGCTGGATACTCGGCAGCGCCAACCCGCGCTGGAGACCCGGATGGACCTGACACCCCGCGAAAAAGACAAGCTGCTGATCTTCACCGCCAGCCTGCTGGCCGAGCGCCGCATGGCGCGTGGCCTGAAACTCAACTACCCCGAGGCGGTGGCGTTGATCAGCGCCGCCATCATGGAGGGCGCCCGGGACGGCAAGACCGTGGCCCAGTTGATGAGCGATGGCAAGACCGTGTTGCGCCGTGCCGATGTGATGGAGGGCGTGGCAGAGATGATCCCCGAGATCCAGATCGAGGCCACCTTCCCCGACGGCACCAAGCTGGTGACCGTGCACCAACCCATCTCCTGAGAGGCGCACCACCATGATCCCCGGCGAACTCCTCACCGACCCCGGCGACCTCCTGCTGAACCCCGGCCGCCGTACCGCCACCGTGGTGGTCGAAAACGCCAGCGACCGGCCGATCCAGGTCGGCTCGCACTACCACTTCGCCGAAACCAATGCCGGCCTTCGCTTCGACCGTGCGGCAGCGCATGGCATGCGGCTGAACATCGCCTCGGGCACGGCGGTGCGCTTCGAGCCGGGGCAGCAGCGCACGGTCGAGCTGGTCGAACTGGCCGGCCTGCGCGTCGTCCACGGCTTTCGCGGCCTGATCCAAGGGAGCCTCTGACATGGCCACCATCGGCAAACGCGCCTACGCCGAGATGTTCGGCCCCACCGCCGGCGACCGGCTCCGCCTGGCCGATACCGCGCTGGTGATCGAGATCGAGCAGGACCTGACGCTGCGCGCGGGCGGCTACGGCGAAGAGGTCAAGTTCGGCGGCGGCAAGACCATCCGCGACGGCATGGGCCAGAGCCAGGTGGCGAATGGCCCGCACCCGCACGAGGCGATGGATTGCGTGGTCACCAACGCGGTGATCGTCGACCACTGGGGGATCGTCAAGGCCGACATCGGCATCAAGGGCTCGCGCATCGCGGCCATCGGCAAGGCCGGCAATCCGGATGTGCAACCGGGCGTGGACATCGTCATCGGGCCGGGCACGGAAATCATCGCCGGCGAGGGCATGATCGTCACCGCCGGAGCCATCGACACCCACATCCACTTCATCTGCCCGCAGCAGATCGACGAGGCGCTGT
>CAYJEC010000469.1:0-3323 GCA_964369025.1 uncultured Ideonella sp.
ATGGGTACGGGTACCGACGTGGCGATGAACAGCGCCCAGCTCACCCTCGTCAAGGGTGACCTGCGCGGCATCGCCACGGCTCGTGCACTGTCGGTGGCCACGGTCGCCAACATGAAGCAGAACCTGGGCTTCGCCTTCGTCTACAACGCGCTGGGGGTGCCTCTCGCGGCCGGAGTGCTGTTCCCGTTCACCGGCTGGCTGCTGTCGCCGATGATCGCGGCGCTGGCGATGAGCCTGAGTTCGGCCTCGGTCATCACGAACGCGCTGCGGCTGCGCAGCGCGGCGCTGAAGCCGGACTGAATGCGGCCCAGCCATGGACATCGTTGCGCACACGCTTTGGGCCGCCGCAGGCGCGACGGTGATCCATCGCCGGCGCCCGCTGTCGAGAGCAACCATCATCACCACGCTTGTGCTGGCGGCGCTGCCCGATGTGGTGCACTTGCTGCCGATTGCCGCATGGTGGATCTTTGCCGACGGAACGTTTGCCGCGCTACGCGGCTATGCCGTCGCTATTCCCGGGCAGGAGCCGGGTATGCCGCCCATCGTGCAGCTTTTGTCGCACAACCTGCATTGCGTGATGCACAGCGCGCCCATCGCCGGTTTCGTCACTGTGGTGGCATGTATGGTGCGCCGCACGCTCTGGCTCCCGCTCCTAGGCTGGTGGTCGCACATCGTCATCGACGTCTTCACGCACTCGGCCGACTACTACGCCGTGCCAGTGCTGTACCCGTTCACAGACCGCGGTTTCGACGGCATTGCGTGGATCACGCCCTGGTTCATGGCATTGAACTACACGGCACTGGTGGCTGTTGGCGCCTGGTTGCTGATGACGCGCAAGCACTCAGGTGACAGCTGAGCCGAGCCAGCTGCTTCGTCGTCTCGCCGCGCTTCGTGCCGCGCGACCTCCCGGTGCGGTGCGCTCAGGATGTGATGAATTGACCCATCATGCCGGCGTCCTCGTGCTCAAGGATGTGGCAGTGAAACATGAGCGGCACGGCAGACGCCGACGTGGGCGTTTGCACCGCCATGGTGACGGTCTGCATCGCGTCAACGACAAAGGTATCGCGCAGACCTTGCTCGTAGGCGGCAGGCGCACTGCCGTCCCGCGAGAGCACGGACATCCGGACCCCATGAACGTGCATCGGATGGGCCATGCCGGTGTTGTTGACAAAGCGCCAAATCTCCACTCCGCCGGATGGCACGGCCAAATCGGTACGTGCGATGTTGAAGGTTCGACCGTTGATGGTGAACGGGCCACCCATCATCCCTCCGTCGAGGCTGAAAGTCCTGACCGTGGCGCCAGGGGCGGCCGACACGGCCGGCCCGGGCGACAGCCGGGCCGGGGGTGACGACATGGCGCCGGGCTGCCGAGGCAGGCCGACGCGCATCGTCAATGCTGTGACTTCCGTGCCGGTTGCTGCGCCCATGCCGATTCCCATGCCCATGCCGGCCCCAGCTGTGCTGGCCAACAGACGTGTCACTTGCCCGGAGGTGGCGCTGCTGAAGTCGACCAGGATCTCGGCGCGTTCGCCAGGGGCGAGCGCCAACGTGCCACGCGGCAACGGGGCGGCGAGCATGCCGGCCTCGTTGGCGATTTGCAGCACCGGTGTTGAATCGCTGATTCGCAGCACCAAGGCCCGGGCATTGCAGCCGTTCAACAAGCGCAGGCGAACCCATTGCTGTGGCGCCCGCCACGTCGGTCCGAACATGCCGTTCACCAAAAGTCGATCGCCGGTGTAACCAAACACGTCGTCGTTGGCTGTCAGCGTGTAGTCGATTCGCCCGTCGGCGGTGAAGCGCTTGTCCTGCAGTACCAGCACCACATCGTCAATGCCCCAAGTGGCGGGCAGCACGGTCGATGCGACGCTTCCGTCGTCGACGACCAGCAGGCCGGCTAGGCCTGACACCACTTGTCGCCCGGTGCTCCCATGGGCATGTGGATGGAACCAGCAGGTGGCCGCCGGGTTCGCCACGTTGAAACTCGCCTCCCAAGTGGCCCCCGGCGCAATCGGTTGGTGCGGGCCACCGTCTGCCCCAGGTGGCACCACCAGGCCATGCCAGTGCGCGGTGGTGACTTCGTCCAGGTCGTTGCGCACGCGAATCGTCGTCCGCTCCCCAGTGCGCAGTCGCAGGGCCGGTCCCAGCATCGCGCCGTTGTAGCCCAGCGTGGGCGTGCTGACGCCGCTCAGGATTTGTGAGTTGCCGCGTTGGACTGTCAACGCGAACTGCCGC
Organism: uncultured Ideonella sp.; assembly: GCA_964369025.1. GTDB lineage: Bacteria > Pseudomonadota > Gammaproteobacteria > Burkholderiales > Burkholderiaceae_C > Ideonella. The sequence continues at coordinate 2,233 of CAYJEC010000469.1, forward strand.
CCCCCGCTGCCGTCGGCCACACCATCGTCCAGGGGGACGATGGGCAGGTTGCGCTCGGCAGCAACTGCGGCGGCTGGGTCAACGAGGCCCGTGGAGCTGGGCTGGCCCATCATCGACGACCCACCACCGCCTCCACATCCGGAAAGCTGGGCGAGCGCTGAGCTCGCGACGCCGAGGAGCAGCGCCCTTCGGTGCATGTCGATCCGTGTGTCTGCCGTTGCCGGTGCGGTGTCCATGGATGCTCCCATCAAGGGTCGATCATTGTTGGGCGCCTGCGCGAATCAGACGACTGCTCTCTTGGGGTATGTCGCAAAGACACTGGATTGCCCTTCGGTGCCGATGAGCAGCACGGCATACGGATCCTTGCGCCCAGGAACGTCCATTCCTGGCGCTGAAGGCGGCATGCCGGGAACCGCAAGGCCGATGGCTTTCGGCTTCGATGCCAGCAGTCGCTTCACCTCGGCTGCCGGCACGTGTCCTTCAAGGACATAGCCGCCGACGGTCGCCGTGTGGCAGCTGCCGTAGCGGTCGGGGAGGCCGAGGCGCTTGCGCGTCGCGGTGGTGTCGTCGACCTCGGTCACCCTGACCGGGAAACCGGCTGCGCGCATGTGCTCCACCCAGGAGCCGCAGCAGCCGCAGCTCGGGCTCTTGAAGACCTGCACTTCGGGTCCTGTCGGAGCCGCGAATGCGGAAAGGACAGGCAGTGTAGACAGGGCGGCGAGTGCTGCAGCACCCTGGAAGAAGTGGCGTCGGTTCATGATCGGTTCCTTACGAAGTGGTTGTAGGTTCCAGGGGCAATGGGGGTTCGGCACTTGCTGCTGCGCGCACTGCATCGGGTTGACGGGCTTCCCGCCGCAACTGCCACTGCTTGACGAGGGCGTAGAGCGCCGGGATGACGCACAGCGTCAGCACCGTCGACGAGATCATCCCGCCCACCATGGGCGCGGCGATGCGGCTCATGACCTCGGAGCCGGTGCCGCTGCCCCACATGATCGGAAGCAGGCCGGCCATGATGGCGATGACGGTCATCATCTTCGGGCGCACCCGCTCTACCGCGCCTTCCATCACCGCGCCGTACAGGTCAGATGGAC
>CAYJEC010000470.1:0-3300 GCA_964369025.1 uncultured Ideonella sp.
ATGCCGGCAACGAAGGATTTGACACTCCGGTTGTCGCGGCGGCGCATGCCCCAGCGGGTCGCCGCCAGGGTCAGCACGGTGCTGGGCAGCAGCATGCCGCTCATTGCCACCAGCGCGCCCAACAGCCCAGCGGCGTTGAAGCCGACCACCGCCACAAAGAGCAGGTTCGGGCCGGGAGCTGCCTGGGCGAGGGCGATTGACGCATTGAAATCTGCCACCGACAACCAGCCATGCTCGACGACAACGAAGCGCTGCAGATCCGGCACCGTGGCAATGGCGCCGCCGATGGCCAGCAGCGACAGCATGAGGCAGTGCATGAACAGCGCGAACAGATCGGCGGGGGTCATGGGCCGGTTTCGCTTTCGGTGGCAGTCGGTGCGAGTTTCCACCAGGCCGCTGCGCAGGACAGGCTGCCCAGGCCCAGAAGCACCGCGATCAGAGGCCACCGCAGGCCGGCGATGGCCACCGCGCAGGCGATAGCGATGGGCGCCCACAGTGCACGACCCAGCGGGTTGCGAGCCAGCGTGGGCAGCAACTTGAGCGCCATCGCCATCACCAGGCCAGCGGCCACGGCGCCCATGCCACGCACGGCGCCGGCGACCGCGGGGATGTCCGCCAGCCCACCGTAGGCTGCCGCCAGGATCAATACCAGCACCATCGGCGCAGCAATCATGCCGCCGACCGCAGCCATCGCGCCGCGCAGGCCGAAATAGCGGTCCCCGATGATCAGGGCCAGGTTGATCACGTTCGGCCCGGGCAGGACCTGCCCGATCGAAAGGCGTTCGGCGAACTCGGCCTGGGTGAGCCAGCCGAGTCGCTCGACCAGCTCGCGTTGTGCCACCGGGAGCACGCCTCCAAAGCCCATCAGGGCGAGCCGGGTAAAGGCCACGAACAGATCGGCCGGCGAGCCCGGATGTGGGCGAGGTGCTACGCCTTCTACGTTGTCAGGCATGGTGGCCCCGCCGTGCCAGTGATCGGCCAGCCCAAACGCTGAGGCACACGGCTGCCAACAGCCACGCCACGGCCACATGGTGCAACCCGGCAAAGGGCGGGTCGCCGGCCAACTGGTTGGCGGCCATCATGGCCCCGCCGCCGGCCGCGCCGAACGCCTGGCCCAGGTAGATGGCCGAGGTGTTGAGTGCCAACAGGCCCGGTGCAAGTGCCGGCGCGGCCGTGCCCAGTCGGGCCTGCTGGGCCGAATTGGAGGCGAAACAGCCAATGGCCCAGGGCAGGATGATCACCATCATCTGGCCAGGGCTGGTGGCCCACGGCCAGAGAATGGCCGACAGCGTGACGCCCGCCAGCAACCAGTTGACCGCGCGCCCAGCGCCAATGCGGTCCACATGGCGCGAAAGCAGCACGTTACCGGCCAGGCCAAACGCGCCGAACCAGGCAAACAGCAGGCTGATGGTCGAGGCATCGGCGTTCAACACCTGGCGGTAATAGGGCGCGAAGTAGGCGAACAACGTGAACTGGCCGGCCCCGGACAGGGCGGTGACGGCCACCATGGACATCAGGACGGGGTGGGTGAGCACCTCACGCCAGGCCTGCAGACTGAGCGGCGGCGGGCGCACGCCGTCTGGCAGTGCCCGCCAGACCCAAGTCGCGCCGAAAGCCGCCAGTACCGCCACCAAGGCGAAGGCATAGCGCCAGCCAAAGGCCTCACCGATATAGCTGTGCAGCGGCAGGCCGAACACAGACGCCACCGACCAGCCGAGAAAAATGAAGGTGATGGCCCGGCCGCGTTGTTCGGGTGGTGCCAGCCAACCCATGGCCGCTGCGGCCTGAGGGGTGAAGACGGCGGCGGCGAGCATGCACAGCGCCCGCACCGGCAGCAGGCTGGTGAAATCCGGCAGCACGGCACACAGGGCGTGCCCGATCGCGTACCAGGCCAGCGACAGGGTCAGCAGGCGGCGGCGGTCCATGCCACCGACCCAGGCCGCCAGCAGCGGCGCGCCCACCGCCATCACCATGGCGGCCACACTGATGAGTTGACCGCCGACGGCCACACTGACCTGCAGAGACCGTGTCAGATCGTTCAACGAGCCTGCCACGACCATCACGCCGCAGCCGATCACGAAGTTGCCGAACATCAGCGCCCAGCGGCCGGCGCCCGCGTGGGGGCTCACCGCAGAACCTTCAGCGCATCTGGATTGACGATGTTGCGGGGTTGCCCGGCGACGAACGCCACCACGTTGTCGAACGCCGTACCGAAGTACAGCTCGTAGCTGTCCAGCTCCACATACCCGATATGGGGTGTGCAGACGGCATTCTCGAGCCTCAGCAGCGGGTGTCCCTGGAGGATCGGCTCGGTCTCGAAGACATCCACCGCAGCCATGCCGGGCCGGCCGCGGTTCAGGGCGGCCACCAGCGCCGTGTCTTCCAACAACTCGGCGCGTGACGTGTTGACGAACAGGGCGGTGGGCTTCATGCGGCCCAGGTCGGTCAAGGTGACGACGTGGCGGGTTCTGTCGGACAGGCGCAGGTGCACGCTGAACACGTCGCTCAGCTCGAATGCCTCTTCGCGTGAGGTGAAGGTGGCGTAGCCATCAGCGGCTGCACGCTGGCGCGACTCTTCGCTGGCCCAAATGCGCACATCCATGCCGAAGGCCTTGCCGTAGCCGGCGACCAGCGCGCCGATCTTGCCGTAGCCCCAGATTCCCAGTGTCCTGCCGCGCAGTTGCACACCCAGGCCGAAATTCTGCGGCATCGACGCTGCCTTGAGACCTGATTGCTGCCAGGCGCCATGCTTGAGGGTGCCGATGTAGTGGGGCAGGCGGCGCATGGCTGCCATGATGAGGGCCCATGTGAGCTCGGCCGGAGCGTAGGGTGAACCCACACCCTCGGCGACTGCGATACCCAACCGGGTGCATGCCTCGACGTCGATATGGGGGCCCACCCGGCCGGTCTGTGCGATCAGCCGAAGCTTCGGCAGCTTCTCCAGCAGTTGTCGATTGAAGTGGGTTCGCTCGCGGATCGCGACCAGGACCTCGGCGTCACGCAGCCGTATTGACAGCTGGCCCAGCCCCTTGACGGTGTTGGTGAAGACCTTGGCGTTCAGGTCATGCAGCTTTGAGGCGCACCTGAGCTTCCGGACCGCGTCCTGGTAGTCGTCGAGGATGATGATGTTCACGGCCCGATTTTGCACCGTGGCCGCGGCAGCCTGGGGTCAGCGCTGCGTCGGATGGCTCCGTGGCGATCCCGGAGCACCCGTTTCCCACGGCGCAGGCATGGTGGGCGGCAAGGTGGCGCCAGGATCAAAACCGAAAGCCTCGGGAAAGATGCTGTCGAGGCTGCGGT
>CAYJEC010000471.1:0-3293 GCA_964369025.1 uncultured Ideonella sp.
CAAGTGGAGCAAGCTCTTGCTGCTGGCCGGCCCCAGCGTGCTGGACCGCGAACGTGCGGCCACGGCGCAGGCTTCGATCAAGCGTTATGGGCTGCAGGTGCTGGAGACACGGCCCTTCAAGCTTTCGGCCGACCCGCGCGAACGGGCGCTGGCCAACCCCCAGCTGTTGACCGCAGGCGGCGGCTACGACGCGGTCTGGGTGGTCGACAGCGACGGCGAGTTTTCCCGCAGCCTGCCCTACCGCACCGTGCTGCCCAGGCCGGTCGTCGGCGACGCCGGCCTCACGGCGCTGGCCTGGCATGCCCAGTTCGAGCGCTTCGGCGCGCCGCAGGTCAGCCGCCGCTTCACCCGCAGCACCCAGCGCGCCATGGGGGCCGGTGATTGGGCAGCCTGGATGGCCGGCAAGGCGCTGGCCGCCGCTGCGGCTGCGTCACCCAAGGGCCCGGCCGGGCCCTTCGCCCAGGCCTTGGCGGCCGTGGACCTGGATGGCTCCAAGGGTGTGAGCATGGGCTTCCGCCCGTGGGACGGCCAACTGCGCCAGCGCCTGCTGCTGACGGACGGCCAGGGGGTCGTGGCCTATGCGCCGGCCGAAGGCATCCTGCATCCGAAGAACACGCTCGATACGCTCGGCGGCGACGCCCCCGAGAAGCTCTGCAAGGCGCGGTGATGAGACACGCGCTGCAGGCCCTGTGGGCCATCATCGAACGCGAACTGATGAAGTTCGCGCGGCAGTACGGCCGGCTGGCCTCGGCGCTGGTGCGGCCGCTGTTGTGGCTGGCCGTGTTCGCGGCAGGGTTCCGCAACGTGTTCGGCGTGGCCATCAACGAGCCCTACGACACCTACATCCCCTACGACGTCTACATCGCGCCCGGACTGGTCGGCATGGTGCTGCTGTTCAACGGCATGCAGTCCTCGCTGGCCATGGTCTACGACCGCGAGATGGGCCTGATGCGCCTGCTGCTGACCGCCCCGCTGCCGCGCTGGTGGATCCTGTTCGCCAAGCTGGCAGCCACCGCGGTGCTGTCGCTGGGCCAGGCGGCTGCGTTCGTCGTCGTCGCCGCCCTGCTGGGCACCAGCCTGCCGGTGTTCGGCCCGCAGTTCGTGCAGGTTCTGCTGGCCGCCGTCGGTGCGGCGCTGATGCTTGGCGCACTGGGCCTGCTGCTGTCGGTGCACATCAAGCAACTGGAGAACTTTGCCGGCACGATGAACTTCGTCATCTTCCCGATGTACTTCATGTCCACCGCGCTCTACCCGCTGTGGAAGCTGGAGGAGTCGGGGGCCGAGTGGGTCTGGTGGATCGCCCGGTTCAACCCGTTCACCCATGCGGTGGAGTGGATCCGCTTCGCCCTGTACGGCAAGGACCCGGGGATCGCACCCTGGGTCGTGGGTGGCACCTTGCTGCTGTGCTTCATGCTGGCGGTGTGGGGCTACGACCCGCAGCGCGGCTTTGGCGCACTCACCAAGCGCGGCCCCGGAGGCCCGCCATGATGGCGTTCATCTCGCGCTGGGCGCGGCGGCCGGCCCCTGGTGATGCCACCGGCCGCGGCGCCGAAATCGAGCCTCTGTGGTTCGAGTGGCTGGCGCTCGGTGGCCTGCTGGTCTTCGGCACCTGGCTGCTCGGCGTGCGCGGCGTCTGGGCCCTGTTGCTGACCTCGGACCCGACCGGCCTGACGCTGGTGATCATCGTCGTCTTCGTGCTGTCCACACTCTGGTCGGGCGCACGCAGCCGAGAGCTGGAGCGACAACGCCGTGGCCTGCTGGCCGCGCGCCACGGGGCCGCATTGGAGGCCGTGCCAGGCTGGTCCGGCGAGTACCTGCGCGCGCTGGATGCCACCTCGCACGACAGTGCCGTGGCACTGGACCTGCTGCTGGAAAACTCGCACGGCCCGCACCAGACCGCCTGGTGGGTCAACGGCATCCAGCTCAAGCTGGGCCTGCTGGGCAAGGTGATCGGATTTTCAGTGCTGGCCCTGCACATCGGCCAGTTGCAGAGCTTCGACGCCTCGCAGTCGCAGGATTTGCTGAAGAGCCTCACCTCGGGCCTGGGCATCGCATTGCTGACCACCATGGTCGGCCTGGTCGGCACCATCCTGCTGGGCATCCAGCTCACCCGCCTGGACCGCTTTGCCGACACCTTCGTCGCCGATTGCCAGCGCGAGGGCCTGCGGCGCTTCGGGCGCTCGGCCTGACCTGCCATGCCCAGCCGCCGCCACGCCAGGGAACCGGAGGTCGACCCGTTCTACGACATGTTGTTCAACATGCTGATCGCCTTCGTCTTCTGTTTCATCATCGCGCTCCTGGCGATGAACCCGAAGGCGCCGAAGGCCGGGGACATTCCGGCCAAGGCCGAATTCATCGTCACCGTCTCCTGGCCCGACCTGAACCCCAACGACATCGACACCTGGGTGCAGGATCCCGGCGGCAACCTGGTCTGGTTCCGCTCGCGCGAGGCCGGGCTGATGCACCTGGACCGCGACGACCGCGGCCTGACCAACGACACCCTGGTGGTCAACGGCAAGCAGTTGGTGAATCCGTTGAACCAGGAGGTGGTCACCCTGCGCGGCATCGCACCAGGCGAATACACGGTGAATGCGCACTACTACGACTCGAAGGACGGCCAGCCTGTGGAGGTGACCGCGTCGGTGGTCAAGGTCAACCCACGCGCCGAGGTGGTGTTCTATGGCCAGGTCACGTTGCCCCGCAAGGGGGACGAGGCGACGGCCGCCCGGTTCACGGTGTTGCCCGACGGGAGCGTCGGCAGCATCACGACCTTGCCAAAGACTCTGGTGGAGAGGCGATGACGCTGTCTGTGGTGTTGTCCCTGGCAGCGCTCGCGCTGCTGTGTGTGCTGGCGCTGCTGTGGTCGCGCTGGCCCGCGTGGCTGAAGGGCCTGCTGGTGGCCGGCGTGGCGGTGTTCTACTTCTACGCCGACGACGCCGTGCACGGCATGTGGGGATGGCCCAGCGCAGATCCGCTGCCCGAGCGCTTCGTGCTGCTGGCCGCGGTGATCGACGAGCCGACCACCAAGTCGCCCGGCGCGCTGTTCATCTGGGTCCACGCAATCGAGAACGGCAAGCCGGTGGCCCAGCCTCGCAGCTACAAGCTGCCCTATGCCAAGGACCTGCATTCGCTGCTGAACGAGGGCATCAAGAAATCCCGCCAGGGTGTGAGCCAGATGGGCACCTCGGAGCCCAAGGTCGGCAAGCGCGGGCTGTCGTGGCTGCGGCCAGGCAACGACGAGCAGGTGATCAAGATCCGCGACATGCCGGTGCCGCAGTTGCCCGAGAAATGAT
>CAYJEC010000472.1:0-3273 GCA_964369025.1 uncultured Ideonella sp.
GGCCACACGTCGTCGTTGCGGCCTCGTGGTGTGCCGCAGGCACACGGCCTCGGCCACGCCTAGCCCTGTGGCCTGCCAGGCGCGAGCGTGAACCCTCCCATAGCGTTAACAGGCCCTAGCTCGGTGCGCTGGCGGCGCCCTGCGGCCCGGCGGTGATGAAGCCGATGCGCGACAGGCCCGCCTCCTGCATCAACCCGATCAACTCGGCCACGCGCCCGTAGGCCACGGCGGCGTCGGCGCGCAGTTGCACCTCGGTGGCCGGGTCTCGGCTGGCGGCGCGCTCGGCCTGCTCGCGCAGATCCTTCATCGAGGTGGGCAGGTCGCCCAGGTACAGCTGGCCGGCTGCGTCCACCGACACCGCCAGGAAGACCGGCTTCTCGCTGGAGCGGCTGCCCTCTGTCTTGGGCAGGTCCAGCCGAAGGCTGCTGCTCATCAGCGGCGCGGTGATGATGAAGATCACCAGCAACACCAGCATCACATCGATCAGCGGCGTCATGTTGATGTCGCTCATCGGTTGCGGCGCGCGGGCCCGCTCCAGGCGGCCGAAGGCCATGTCAGCAGCGCTCCCGCAGGGCAGCGACCGCGAGGGAGGAGCGTGGGGGCATCAATGACTCGCGATCTCGCGCAGGTCGTGCGCGAAGCCTTCGAGGTCGGCCTCGCAAGCGCCGATCCACTTGCCGAACACGTTATAGGCCAGCACCGCCGGGATGGCCACCGCCAGGCCGGCCGCCGTCATCACCAAAGCCTCGCCCACCGGGCCGGCGACCTTCTCGATCGTGATGCCGCCGGCTGTGGCGATGCCCAGCAGCGCGTGGTAGATGCCCCAGACTGTGCCGAACAGGCCGACGAAGGGCGCCGTGGCACCGACCGAGGCGAGAAAGACCTGGCCCATCTGCAGGTGCGCCAGGCTGCCGTGCAAGGCGTCTCGCAGCCGGCGGGTGAGCTGCGATTCGGCAGCACCCTGGCTTTGCAGGGTGCCTGGGTCGGGCTGGGCAAAGGCGGCATCCACCAGCGGGACCAGCACGCCCTCGCGGTCCAGCGTGGCCAGGCGTGCGCGGGCGGCGGCACGGTCGGGCGCGTTCCAGAAGGCGTCGACGCCGCGCCGCAGGTCGCTCACGGCGCGCCGGAGCACCCAGCCCTTCCAGAAGATCAGCACCCAGGCGCCGATCGACATCAGCAGCAGCAGCAGCGCCACCGCGCGGCCAATGGCGTCGGCCTGGAACCAGAAGCCCTGGAAGCCTTCCATCATTCGAGCCCGAGTACCTGGGCCATCGTGAACAGGCCAGCGCCCCGCCCGGCCAGGAAGCGCGCGGCACGCAGGCTGCCTTGGGCGTAGCCGATACGGCTGCTGGCCTTGTGGCTGATCTCGATGCGTTCGCCGGTGCCACAGAACATCACGGTATGGTCGCCGACGATGTCGCCGCCCCGCACGGTGGCGAAGCCGATGGTGCTGGGGTCGCGTTCACCTGTCACGCCTTCGCGGCCGTAGACGGCACAGGCCCGCAGATCGCGGCCCAGCGCGTTCGCCACGGTTTCGCCCATCGCCAGCGCAGTGCCGCTGGGGGCATCGACCTTGTGCCGGTGGTGGGCCTCGACGATTTCGATGTCGTAGCCCTCGTTCAGCGCCCGGGCTGCCGTGTCCAGCAGGCGCAGCACCACGTTCACGCCGACGCTCATGTTGGGCGCCATCACGATGCCGATCTCGGTGGCTGCAGCCGCCACTTCGGCCTTGCCGGACTCGCTGAAGCCAGTGGTGCCGATGACCATGCCCACGCGCTGGCGGCGGCAGGCGGCCAGGTGGGCCAGCGTGCCCTCGGGGCGGGTGAAATCGATGAGAACGTCCGCACCGGCCAGCCCGTGCGCGATGTCGTCGGTGACCAACACACCGCTGGCGTGGCCCAGCCAGGCGGTGGCGTCTTGCCCCAGGCCGGGGCTGCCAGGGCGGTCGAGGGCGCCAGAGAGCGTGACATCCGGCGCCTGATGCACCGCTTCGATCAGCATGCGGCCCATTCGGCCACTGGCGCCAGCAACCGCCACACGGGTCATTGGGGCTCCAGCGGCGGGTAGGTGCGCGCGGCACCCAGCGGTACGTTGGTCGCTTCCGTGGTGGCGACCTTGGCCGGCGGCGGCAGCGCCTGACGCTCCTCAGGGGTCAACTCGAGCTTGGGTTCCTTGTCGAGGTTGATCGGGCGGCTGATCGAAGCAACGAACTCACGATCGGATGGAAGCTCCGGCGAATCAACGGACTTGACGAGGTCGCCCTCGAACAACACCACCACCGAGCGCTGTTGTGGCTCGGTGCCCGGGCGGCGGATCAGGAACACGTAATCCCAGCGCTGCGCGTGGAACGGATCAGCGACCAGCGGGGAGCCCAGCACGTCGCGTACCCGGCTGCGCGGCACCCCGGGCTTGATGGCGGCGATCTGCTCGCGCGTCACCACGTTGCCCTGCACCACCTCCACACGATAGGGGGTGATGACACTGGTGATGCCGTCGCTCATCGCGGAGGTGACGGTGTTGCAGCCGGCGATGCTGCCAAGGCCGGCCAGCAGCAATGCGGCACGCACGAGGCGGGTTCGGGTGATCAGGTGCATGTCGGCAGGCGTGGCTTCAATGGCGCGGAAGGCGCAGGGGCAGCCGGGGCTGGCTATGATGCGACGATTCTAGCGGCCTGACCGGCCGCGTCAGCGCGCGAGATCCGGACCATGCCCACCCATGTCGATGAACTCAAGAGCAGCGGCCTGAAGGCCACGCTGCCGCGCCTTCGCATCCTCGAGATCTTCCAGAAGACCCAGCTTCGCCACATGACGGCCGAAGATGTGTTCAAGGCCTTGCTGGTCGAGGGCTCGGACATTGGCTTGGCGACGGTCTACCGGGTGCTGATGCAGTTCGAGCAGGCAGGGATCCTGTCCCGCAGCCACTTCGAGTCGGGCAAATCTGTCTTCGAGTTGAACGAGGGCCAGCACCATGACCACCTGGTCTGCCTGACCTGCGGCCGCGTCGAGGAATTCTTCGATCCCGAGATCGAATCGCGCCAGCGGGCCGTGGCCCAGGCCAAGGGATTCGACCTGCACGAGCACACATTGGCGCTTTACGCCGTCTGCAACAAGCCGAACTGCGAGCACCGCCCGGAACCCGGGCCACGTGCCGGCCACGCACAGGCCGGGTAGCGCCAGGTGTTCCTGGCAGGGTGCCTCATCTACGGTTCGCGGATGGAGTCCATGGCCGCCTGGTGGCGGGCGATGAACTCCTGGTAGGTGTCGATGCCGCGCA
>CAYJEC010000473.1:0-3251 GCA_964369025.1 uncultured Ideonella sp.
CTCCGCTGGCGCTGAGCGCGTTGGTCGAGTCGGTGGCCGGCGACAGCAGCGTCGCCTACGCCTGGGGCTATAGCGATGCCATTGAGGCCCTGGCCGGCATTGCCATCGCGCCCGAGGCCACGCTGGTGCGCGGCGTCGCGCTGGAGCTGGAGCGCATCGCGATACACCTGGTGGCGCTGACCGGCATGGCCACCGACATCGCCTTCCTGCAAGGCGGCGCCAGCTACGGCCGGCTGCGCACCGCGATCATCAACGCCACGATGCGCATCTGCGGCAGCCGCTTCGGCCGCGGCTGGCTGCGCCCGGGCGGCGTTCGCCACGCCTTGAGCGACGAGCGCCGGCGCGACCTGCTCGGCGTGCTGGCCGCCTTCGGCATGGACATGGCCGAGGTCAACGCGCTGATGCTGGCCTCGCGCAGCGTGCGCTCACGCCTGCAGGGCACCGGCCGCGTCGACACGAAGGCTGCGCAGGAGATCGGCCTGGTCGGCCTGGCCGCGCGCGCCAGCGGCGTGGCCACCGACAGCCGATGCGAGCTGCCCGGGCGGCTCTACGCCGAGCACCCGATGGCGCTGCTGACCGAAGCCGACGGCGACTGCTGGGCCCGGCTGCGGCTGCGCATGCGCGAGATCGACGAATCGGTTCGCTGGCTGCGGCAGGTGCTGCAGGCGCCTCCGGCCGGCCTGGGCGCCGTCGCCCTCGCCCCGCTCGGCCCGCTGGCCCCCGACACGCTGTGCGTCACGCTGCGCGAGGGCTTTCGCGGCCCGGTGCTGCAGGCCCTGGAGACCGGCGCCGATGGCCGGCTGCTGCACTACAAGCTGCAGGATCCGTCGTTCTTCAATTGGTTCGGCCTGGCGCTGAGCGCGCGCGACAACGAGATCTCCGACTTCCCGATCTGCAACAAGAGCTTCGACCTGTCCTATAGCGGCAACGATCTGTAGAAAGACATGTTCAAGTCCATCGTCGTACGCGCCTCGCAAGGCCAGCAGACCATCGCCGACCCGCGCCGCGCCGACCCGGCCGGCTATCGCGGCAGGCCGGTCATCGGCGAGGCGCCGTGCGAGCCGGGCTGTCATGCTTGCGCAGCCGCCTGCCCGACACTGGCCATCGCCGCCGACCCGCTGCGCATCGACCTCGGCCGCTGCGTGATGTGCGGCGATTGCGAGCCGGCCTGCCCCAGCCGCAAGCTGAGTTTCAGCAGCGACTTCAGGCTCGCCGCCACCGAGCGCGCCGGCCTGGTGGTGAGTGCGCACCGCCCTTCGCTGGACCCGATTCAGGTGTCGGCCGCGCTGCGGCAGCGCTTCGGCCGCTCGCTGAAGCTGCGCTCGGTGTCGGCCGGTGGCTGCAACGCCTGCGAGCTCGAGGTCAACGCGCTGACCAATGTCAACTTCGACATCGCCCGCTTCGGCATCGACATCGTCGCCTCGCCCCGCCATGCCGATGGGCTGGTGCTGACCGGCCCGATCACCCGCGCCATGGCCGATGCACTGCAGCTGTGCTGGGACGGCATGCCCGAGCCCAAGCTGGTGATCGCCGTGGGCGCCTGCGCGATCTCGGGCGGCCCCTTCGACAGCTCGCCGGACATCGACCGGCGCTTCCTCGAACGCTTCAAACCCACACTCTACGTGCCCGGCTGCCCACCCCACCCGCTCAGCTTCGTCAGCGGTGTCCTCGACCTGCTCGGCATCGCGAGCTGAGCGCCACCTTCCTGCCCCGCCCCATGCCCGAAACCCTCGACCCCGCGAACCATGTCAAGCCCTTCGTCTACGAGAGCCTGACCTCCAAGGCGCTGCACTTCTCGATCAGCGAGATCCAGAGCCGCATGAAGATCAAGGACCCCTTTGCGCTGGACCTGGAGTACACGCGCACGATGATGGCCTTCTTGCTGCTCCACCCCGAGCCCAGGCAGCTCGTGATGATCGGCCTGGGTGGCGGCTCGCTGGCCAAGTTCTGCCACCATCACCTGCCGCAGGCGTCGATCCAGGTGGCCGAGATCAACCCCCACGTCATTGCCCTGCGCGACGAATTCCACGTGCCGCCCGATAGCGAGCGCTTCCGGGTGATCCCGACCGACGGCGCGCAGTTCGTGCGCCACCGCGTGACCCGCCCGGACGTGCTGATGGTCGACGGCTTCGACACCGACGGCCAGCCGCCGCGCCTGAGCTCGCAGCGCTTCTACGACGATTGCCACGAGATGCTGCAACCCGACGGCATCATGGTCGTCAATCTGCACTATGGTCACCACATGCGCGACACCTATGTGGGCCGCATTCGCCGCAGCTTCGGCGACGACGCCGTGCTGCTGGTGGACGACGGCGAACTGAGCAACAGCATCGTGTTCGCCTGCAAGGGGCACGCCCTCAGCCAGGCCAGGGCGCGCCATGCGTCCCGCTCCACCACGCTGCCCCCCGCGCTCGCCCCCGCCGCCGAGGCCCAGCTCGCCGGCGCCTTCGCGTTGATCAGGCGCACGCTGAAGCCTCGCCGGCCAGGCTGACATGGGGCGCTCCATGCTCTTCCCCTCTTCTTCTGCACATGCTGGTCAGTTAGTATGTGTCGGGAGCCCACATCACATTGCCATAACGAGGGATCCATGGAGCTCAAGACCGCGCGGTTGACACTGCTCATCGATCCAAACAAGAAGGCGGCCTTCGAGCGCCTGTGTTCGCAACTCGACCTCACGGCGTCGCAGGTGGTGCGGCACCTGATCCGCGATTTCCTCGCGCAGCACGGCGTGGCCTACACACCGAGTGGCCAGGAAGACGAAGACGCCGGGCCCACCGCGCCGCCACCGCCCGCGCCCTCGGCGCGCGGCGCGGCCCAGCCCGGCAAGCCGGCAAAGGGGCCTCGCAGCCGCTGACCATGACCGGCCTGCCGCCGCCCAGCCAATGGCTCCACATCGACTGGATGCTGGTGGTCGCGTCGGGCTGGTTGCTGGTCGGCGCCGCCGGGGTGCTGGCACTGCACCGGCTGGCATTCGTGGCGCATGTGCTGTTCCCGCTCGGCGGGCTGCTCGGCCTGGTGCTGGCCGGGTTGTCGCTCAGCGCGTTGCTGGGCAGACCCGAGGTGGCCGTGTTGCCCATCGGCCTGCCCACCCTGCCCTTCCACCTGCGGCTGGACAGCCTGGCGGCCTTGTTCCTGCTGGTGATCGGCGCGGCCTCGGCCGGCATCTCGGCCTTCGCCGCGGGCTACTTCCGCAAAGGCGAGGGCACGCCGCCCGGGCTGCTGTGCCTGGAGTACCACGTCTTCCTGCTCAG
>CAYJEC010000474.1:0-3246 GCA_964369025.1 uncultured Ideonella sp.
GTGATCTCGCACCTCTTCCGCGACATCGCCGCTGGCAAGCCGGGGCACCTGAGCCGCGTCGGACTCGGCACCTTTGTCGACCCGCGGCTGGGCGGAGGCAAGGTCAACAGCCGCACGACGCACGATCTGGTCCGCGTGATGCCCATCGATGGGGAGGACTACCTGTTCTACCAGGCCTTCCCGATCGACGTGGCGCTGATCCGCGGCACCACCGCGGATCCGGATGGCAACGTCACCATGGAGCGCGAGGCGCTGACACTGGAGGCACTGTCCATCGCGATGGCGGCACGCAACTCGGGCGGCATCGTGATCGTGCAGGTCGAGCGGCTGGCGGCCGCCGGCTCGCTGCATCCACGCCAGGTCAAGATACCTGGGGTGCTGGTGGATTGCGTGGTGGTCGCCGAATCCCCGGCCTACCACCAACAGACGTTTGCCGAGCCCTACAGCGCGGCCTTTGCCGGCGAGATCCGGGTGCCGCCCGGTGCCAGCGACCCCATGCCGATGGGCACGCGCAAGGTCATCGCGCGGCGCGCAGCGTTGGAGCTGAAGCCCCACAGCGTGGTCAACCTCGGCATCGGGATGCCCGAGGGGGTGGCCGCGGTGGCGGCCGAAGAGCGGGTGATCGACCTCATCACGCTGACCGCCGAGCCCGGCGTGATCGGCGGCATCCCGGCCGGTGGCCTGAACTTCGGCGCGGCGGTGAACACGCAGGCCATCATCGACCAGCCGTACCAGTTTGACTTCTACGACGGCGGCGGGCTCGATATCGCCTTCCTCGGCCTGGCCCAGGCCGACGCTGAGGGCAATGTCAATGTGAGCCGTTTCGGTACCCGGCTGGCAGGCGCTGGTGGCTTCATCAACATCAGCCAGAACGCCAAGAAGGTGGTCTTTACCGGTACCTTTGCCACCGACAACGGCCCCAAGTTCATCCGCGCCGTCGAACAACGCACTTTCAGCGGCGCGGAGGCGCTGCGTCGTGGCCAGCAGGTGTTGTACGTCACCGAGGCGGCGGTCTTCCGCCTGCATCCGGCTGGCCTGGAACTGATCGAGATCGCACCTGGCCTCGACCTTCAGCGCGATGTCCTGGGCCGGATGGCCTTCATGCCCGTCATCGAGCGCGAGCCGGCCCGCATGGATGCAGCGCTGTTCCAGGCCGCACCGATGGGCTTGCGTGCCCGGTTGCTGCTGTTGCCACTGGCCGAGCGCTTTGCCTACGACACCGAACAGCGCACGCTGTTCGTCAACTTCGAGCACCTGAGCATCCGCACGCTGGACGACGTCGAGGCGGTGCGCCGCGAGTTGGCGCTGCGCCTGGAGCCGCTGGGCCACAAGGTCTACGGGGTCATCAACTACGAGCACTTTGCGCTCGACGCGCAGGTGGAGGATGCCTGGGCCGCGATGGTCCATGAGATTGTCGAGCGGCACTACCTGCAGGTCACCCGGTACACCAGCTCGGGATTCCTGCGCGCCAAGCTGGGGCCGGCGCTGGCAGCGAGGGGGGTGTCGCCCAGCCTCTTTGGCAGCGCAGATGAAGCGCGTGCCCATCTGCACGAGCCCGTCGGGCCGCCCCCGGCGCGAACGCCGTAGTGCACAGCACGAAGGTACGCCAATGAGCGCCAACGCTGCGAGGCGGCGCCGCCTGCTGGCCGGGCTCGTGCTGGGCAATCTCGCTGCATGGGCGCTGGTGGCGGGCGTGGCCACTGCGGATGACCTTGCACCGTGGCCCGGCGAACTGGTCGCGGTGGCCGGTCTGCCCGTGCTGCTGTGCCTGGGGTTGGCCGGCGCCTCGGCGTGGGCCTTCCGGGCCTGGCACCGCGAATCGGAAACCGGCCGGGCTGCCCTGCGCGAGAGCCAGCGCCTCGGTGCGCTGATGCGCACCGCCAGCGACGGCCTGCACGTGCTCGACCGGCGCGGCTGCCTGGTCGAACTCAACGACGCCTTTGCTGAGATGCTGGCCCTGCCACGCGAGCGACTCCTGGGCGCCCATGTGTCGCTCTGGGATGCTCGATTCGGCCCCGACGTGCATGAGCGCACGTTCAAGACCTACGAGGTGGGCGCACGGCTCGCGTTCAGTTCGGTGCATCGGCGCGGCGATGGCCGCCTGATCGACGTCGAGGTGCGGGGCGTCGGCGTGCGCATCGACGACCAGGAGCTGCTGTGTTGCTCTGCCCGCGACGTGACCGAGCGGCGCCGTGCCGAACGCGCTCTCCGTGCCAGCCAGGCGCTCCTCGAGCGTATCGGGCGCGTCGCGAACGTGGGTGGATGGGAGATGAATCTGCGCAGCGGCGAGATCACCTTCACGGACCAGCTCTGCCGCATCCACGAAGTCGCCGCCGGCTACAAACCGACCTGGGGCCAGGCACTGGCCTTCTACCCGCCCGAGGCCCGCGCGTCCATCGGGGCCGCGATGGAGGCCGGGCGCCGCACCGGCACCCCCTGGGATCTTCAATTGCCGTTCATGACCGCGCGGGGGCGCCTGCTCTGGGTGCGGACCATCGGCGAGGCTGAGTGGCAGGGCGACCAGCCCGTGCGCCTGATCGGTGCCGTGCAGGACCTCACCGAACCCCACCTGCGCCAGGCGGAACTGGAGCAGGAGCAGCAGCTGCGGCAGCGCAGTGAACTGCACGCTCGGCAACTGGACACCTTGCTGCGGGAGCGCGACGAGATGCTGGACGTGCTGGCCCACGAGGTTCGCCAGCCCCTGAACAATGCCTCGGCCGCGCTGCAGAGTGCTGCCACCGCACTTTCCGCCGCCGGTGAGCAGGTCGCGTCGACCCGCGTCACTCGGGCCCAGCGGGTCATGGGCCAGGTGCTGGCCAGCATCGACAACACCCTGGCGGTGGCGGCTTTGCTGGCGCGGCCCCAGGACATCGGCCGGCTGGACGTGGACATCGATACCCTGGTGGCCGTGGCCATTGGCGACATGCCTGCCGAGGCACGTTCACGCATCAAGGTCGACCGCCAGACGCGCACCCGAACCGTGTCGATGGATCTGGGTTTGATGCGCCTGGCACTGCGCAACCTGCTGTCCAACGCGCTGAAGTACGGTCGGCCCGCCGCGCCGGTGACCGTGCGACTGATCGACAGCGACAACCCGCTGGCCCTGTTGATCGATGTGATCGATTCCGGCGCGGGGGTGCCCGATGCGGTGCTGGGGCGCTTGTTCGAGCGCGGCGCGCGTGGCCACGGCGCCGACGCGCCCCCCGGCCACGGCCTGGGCCTGTTCATCGTGCGGCGGGTGATGGA
>CAYJEC010000475.1:0-3240 GCA_964369025.1 uncultured Ideonella sp.
CACCGGCGCTGAGGCGGTGGAGAACGCGGTCAAGGTCGCGCGTGCCGCCACCAAGCGCCAGGCTGTGATCGCTTTCGGCGGCGGCTTCCATGGCCGCACCTTGCTGGGCATGGCGCTGACCGGCAAGGTGGCCCCCTACAAGGCCGGCTTCGGCCCGTTCCCTGCCGAGATCTACCACGCCGAGTTCCCGAACCCGCTGCATGGCGTCAGCGTGGCCGATTCGCTGAAGTCCATCGAGCACATCTTCAAGTACGACGTCGAGGCAGAACGTGTGGCGGCCATCATCCTGGAGCCGGTGCAGGGCGAAGGCGGCTTCTACATTGCCCCGCCCGAGTTCGCCCAGGCCCTGCGCAAGCTCTGCGACCAGCACGGCATCGTGCTGATCGCCGACGAGGTGCAGACCGGCGCCGGCCGCACCGGCACCTGGCTGGCCTGCGAGCAATGGGGTGTTGCGCCGGACATCGTCACCATGGCCAAGTCCATGGCTGGCGGCTTCCCGATCTCGGCCGTGATCGGGAAGGCCGAACTGATGGACAAGCCGCTGCCCGGCGGCCTGGGCGGCACCTACGCCGGCAACCCGCTGGCCTGCGCCGCCGCGCTGGCGGTGCTGGACGTGTTCGAAGAAGAACACCTGCTGGACCGCTCCAAGGCCGTCGGCGAAACGCTGATGACCGGCCTGAAGGCCATCGCCCGCAAGCACGCCAGCATCGGCGAGGTGCGCGGCCTGGGCGCGATGGTCGCGGTGGAACTGTTCAAGAACGGCGACCTGCACCAGCCCGATGCCGACCTGACCAAGCGTGTCTGCGCCGAAGCCATCAAGCGTGGCCTGGTGATGCTGTCCTGTGGAACCTACGGCAACGTGCTGCGTATCCTGGTGCCGCTGACCGTGCCGGACGCGCAGCTGGCCGAGGGCCTCGGCCTCTTGGCTGAGGCCTTCGACGCCGCCACCGCGGCCTGAGCTAGAGTCAGGCCAGCAAAGGAATTCCCATGGACATGAAGACCTCGCCCCTGTCGACGCTCAACGACCCCAGCCTGCTGAAGACCGACGCCCTGATCGGCGGCGAATGGGTTGCGGGTGATGCCCGATTCGATGTCACCGACCCTGCCACCGGGCTCAAGCTGGCCGACGTGGCCAACCTGGGCGCCGAGGCTGCCGAGACAGCGATTGCCGCCGCCAACAGGGCCTGGCCGGCCTGGCGCAACAAGACCGCCAAGGAGCGCGCCGCGATCCTGATGAAGTGGTTCAACCTGCTGCACGCGAATGCCGACGACCTGGCCCGGATCATGACCGCCGAGCAGGGCAAGCCGCTGGCAGAGGCCAAGGGCGAGGTCGGCTACGCGGCCAGCTTCATCGAGTGGTTTGCCGAGGAGGCCAAGCGCGTCTATGGCGAGACCATCCCGACCACCGACAACAACAAGCGCTACCTGGTCATCAAGCAGCCGATCGGCGTCTGTGCAGCAATCACGCCGTGGAACTTCCCGATCGGCATGATCACTCGCAAGGTGGCCCCGGCGCTGGCGGCTGGCTGCCCGGTCGTCATCAAACCGGCCGAAGCCACCCCGCTGTCGGCCCTGGCTGTGGCGGAACTGGCGCAGCGCGCAGGCATGCCGGCTGGCGTGCTGAACATCGTCACGGCGGATGCCGACCAATCCATCGCTGTCGGCAAGGTGCTGTGCGCGAGCGACGTGGTGCGCCACCTGTCCTTCACCGGCTCCACCGAGGTCGGCCGCATCCTCGCCGCGCAATGTGCGCCGACGGTCAAGAAGGTCTCGCTGGAGTTGGGCGGCAACGCGCCCTTCATCGTCTTCGACGATGCCGACATCGACTCCGCCGTCGAAGGCGCGATGATCAGCAAGTACCGCAACGCCGGCCAGACCTGCGTCTGCGCGAACCGCTTCTATGTACAGGACAGCGTCTACGACCAGTTCGTCGCCAAGCTGGCCGAGAAGGCGCGGGGCATCAAGGTGGGCAACGGCTTCGAGACCGGCATCAACCAGGGCCCGATGATCGACGACCAGGCGATTGCCAAGGTCGAGTCGCACGTGGCCGACGCGGTGGCCAAGGGTGCCACCGTGGTGGCGGGTGGTACGCGCATCGGCGAGCGCTTCTACACACCCACCGTGCTGGCGAATGTGACCAGCGACATGCTGTGTTCGCGCGAGGAGACCTTCGGCCCGGTGGCCCCGGTGTTCCGCTTCAAGGACGAGGCCGAGGTGGTCGAGTTGGCCAATGCCACCGAGTTCGGCCTGGCGAGCTACTTCTACAGCCGTGACATTGGCCGCATCTTCCGTGTTGGCGAGGCGCTGGAATACGGCATGGTTGGCGTCAACACCGGCCTGATCTCGACCGCCGAGGTGCCTTTCGGCGGCGTGAAGCAATCCGGCCTGGGCCGTGAGGGTGCGCACCAGGGCATGGACGACTATGTCGAGGTGAAGTACCTCTGCCTGGGCGACATCAACAAGTGAGGGGCCCACGCGCCGCGCTTTGGTTGCTGCTGGCTGCCTGCTCGAGCCTGGCTCTGGCCGGGCCCTTGGCCGTACGTTCCGAGAGCGGCGTCCAGTGGAGGGTCAACGACGACGACGATCCCTCCCTGGTCGAACAGCGCTCTGCGAACGGCAAGCTCGACCCCGGCTTCGGGCGCGCCGGCCGCGTCGAACTGGCCCTTGGCAGTGCCGACGTGATGGTGGCCGCGCTTCGGGTGGATGCGTCGAATCGGCTGTGGATTGCGGCCACCACGGTGGGTGGCGGGGTGAGCAGCCCGGTGATCCTGCGCCTGCGGGCCGACGGCCTGCCCGACAGCACCTGGGGCCCGGGTGGCCGCAACATCGCTGCCCCGGCAGGCCAGCGCTTGGTGGTGGCCGACCTCCTGCCGCAGGCCGATGGAAGCTGCTGGGTCGCCGGGAACCTGATCGGCAGCCAGGGTGAACAGACAGCCGCACTTTGGCGGCTCAAGCCAGACGGCAGCCTGGATCACGCCTTCGGCACGGGTGGCGTGTGGCGGCGGGCTGGTGGTGATGCCAGCCGCAGCCTGTCACTGGCCGAGGGCCCGGAGGGTTCCATCGGGCTCGGGCTGGAGGTGCTGGCAGGCCGGCAACCCGGGCGCGAGATTCTTCCGCTTCCCCGCGATGCGCGGCAGCCCGGGCCGGGCCCGCTTCAGCCTGTCCGCGACGACGACGACGACGAGGCCTTCGTCCTCTGGGATGGCGCCACTTGGCAGTGGCGCGACGGCCCGCAGACCG
>CAYJEC010000476.1:0-3229 GCA_964369025.1 uncultured Ideonella sp.
GGAATCGGCCTGGGCGCGCGCACCCAGGTAGGTGGCGTCGTAGGCACGCGCCGACTCGTAGAGATCCTTGAGGCTCTGGGCGTTCGCCGCTTCGGCGGCAAAGCCCAGGGCCATGGCCAGGGCCAGGGGCGCGAGCCCGGCAGCGCGGGGCAGGGAATGGCGGCGCGTCAGCGTCATGGTTTTCCTCTCGGATCGTTGGTGTCGTGAAATCGATGCGGGTGTCAGTAGCGTGGTACGCGCGGATCGACCCGCACGGACCAGGCGTCGGTACCGCCGGCGAGGTTGTACACGCGCTCGTGCCCGCGGCGCAGCAGAAATGCGACGACTTGCGCGCTGCGCATGCCGTGATGACAAAAACAGACGATGGGCTGCGCAGGGTTCAGTTGGCTGGCCTGGGCCGGTATCTCGTTCATCGGGATATGCAACGTCTCGCACCCTGCCACCACCAACGGGGCGTGCGCCACCTCCCAGGGTTTACGCACATCCAGCAGCAGCGGCGCCGGGTCGCCCTCGCCACGCGGCGCGAGCACGAAACTGCCCAGGTCGGTGACGGCGATCGAATCCATCAGAAGTGGAAGCGTGTGGGCTCGGCGAAGCCATCGAGGCGCGGTGCCACGGTGTCGAACAGCACGGTGCGCGAGCAGGCGCCATCGCCCTGTTTGGTGTAGAGCGTGGCGTGCATCATCGGCTCGGCACCTTCGATGGCGATCAGCCGGCCGCCGGGCTTGAGCTGAGCCAGCAGCGAAGCAGGCACGCCGGACACCGAGCCCGACACCATGATGGCGTCGAACGGGCCCGCCTCGGCCAGCCCGTCGCGGCCGTCAGCCTCGCGCACCTGCACGTTGGCCACACCGGCGCGGCGCAGGTTGTCGGCGGCCATGCGGGCCAGCACCGGGCGGTTCTCCAGCGTGATCACCTCGCGGGCACGGTGGCCCAGCAGCGCGGCGACGAAGCCGGAGCCGGCGCCGATCTCGAGCACGGTCTCGTGTCGCTGCACCTTCAACTCCTGGAGCAGGCGGGCTTCGACCCGTGGCGCCAGCATGGCCTGGCCTTCGGGCAGCGGCACCTCGGTGTCGACGAAGGCCAATGCCCGGTAGGCCGGTGGCACGAAATCCTCGCGCTTGACAACCGCGAGCAGCGACAGCACGGACGAATCCAGCACGTCCCAGGGGCGGATCTGCTGTTCGATCATGTTGAAGCGGGCTTGTTCGATGTTCATGGGCGGTTCCTGCAATGGCGTGGGACGGGAGCGGGGAAACCCTTCATTCTAAGGAGGCGGCGGGCTCGGCTGGTCGCGGCGGCGCCAAGCCTTGCCGGCCCAGGCGGCCAGATCGTCGAGGTAGCAGTAGATCACTGGCACCACCACCAGGGTCAGGACGGAGGAGGTGATGACACCGCCGATCACCGCCTGGCCCATCGGCGCGCGCTGCTCGGCACCCTCGCTGAGAGCGAACGCCAGCGGCACCATGCCGAAAACCATCGCCAGCGTCGTCATCAGGATGGGCCGCAGCCGCACGCGGGCAGCCTCCATCAGCGCTGCCGAGCGTTCCATGCCGTCTTGGCGCAAGCGGATCGCGAAGTCGAGCAGCAGGATGGCGTTCTTGGTGACCAGCCCCATCAGCATCACCACGCCGATGATCGAGAAGATGTTCAAGGTCGAGCGCCAGACCAGCAGCGCCAACACGACGCCGATGAGCGTGAGCGGCAGTGAGGACATCAGGGCCATCGGCTGCAGGAAACTGCGGAACTGGCTGGCCAGGATCATGTAGATGAAGATCACGCCCATCGCCAGGGCCGAGACCGCATAGGCGAACGATTCCTGCATGTCCTTGGTGGAGCCGCCGAAGCGGAAGCGGTAACCCGGCGGCAGCGGCGTCGCGTCCATCGCCTTCCTGATATCGGCCGAGACCTCGCCGAGGCCGCGGCCGGAGGTGTTGGCAGTGATCTCGACCTCGCGGTTCAGGTCGCGCCGGTTGATCTGGTTGGCCAGTGTCGACGGCACCAGGTCGGCCACCTGGGAGAGCCGCACCATGCGCGGCGTGCCGTCGGCGTTGTTGCCGGCGAGCAGAGACAGGCCGGCGAGATCGGCCGCTTCCTGCCGGTGCGTGGGCTGCAGGCGTACCTTCACGTCGTAGTTCTGTCCATCGCTGGCCCGCCACTGGCTCACCGTTTGCCCGGCCACCAGAGCTCGAAGGTGCCCGGTGATGCTGCCCACTGACAGGCCGAGGTCGCTGGCGGCATCTCGGCGCACGCGCACCGAGACCGTCGGTTTCTCGGGCTTCATGCTGGTGTCCAGGTCGACCAGGCCGGGGATTTGCTTCAGGCGTGCCGTCAGGTCGCCAGACAGGCGCTTCAACTCGTTCAGGTCCTGGCCCTGCAGCGACAGCGAGATCGGCTTCTGGCCGCCCACCGGATCGAGCAGCCCGGCTTGTGTCACCGTGATTCCTGGCACATGGGCCAGGCGCTCGCGCAGCGGCACCGACATCTCGTCGACATTGCGCTTGCGCTCTTTCCGGTCGACCAGACGAACGTAAATGGAGACCTGGTTGCGCCCCTGCGCGGAGCCGGTGTTGATGGTGGCCAGCGTGTAGCGCACCTCGGGCATCTCACGCAGGATCGCGTCCACCTGGGCGGTGCGCTGCTCGGTCAGCGCCAGGCTGGAGCCGGCCGGTGTGTAGAAGCCGATCGACGTTTCCGAGAAATCCGCCTTGGGCGCGAACTCGGTGCCCAGCAAGGGCACCAGGCCGATGGCGCCGACCAGCGTGGCCAGCGCGATGCCCAGCGTGGTGAGCTTGTGGCGAAGTGACCAGCCCAAGGCCACCTGGTAGGCCTGGCCCAGGCGGTGCGACAGGCGGTCCACCGCGTGGGTCAGGCGGCCCAGCGTGTGGTCGTACAAGCCCTTGGGTTGGAAGGGCTGGCCTTCGCGGTCGATCGCCGGGTCGTGCCAGATGGAACTGAGCATCGGGTCCAGCGTGAAGCTGACGAACATCGAGATCAGCACCGCCGCCACAATGGTGATGCCGAACTCGTGGAAGAACTTGCCGATGATCCCGCCCATGAAGCCGATCGGCAGGAACACCGCGACGATGGACAAGGTCGTGGCCAGCACCGCCAGCCCGATCTCGTTGGTACCGGCCAGCGCGGCATCGTGGGCCGACTTGCCCATCTGCACATGGCGCACGATGTTCTCGCGCACGACGATGGCGTCGTCGATCAGCAGGCCCACGCA
>CAYJEC010000477.1:0-3215 GCA_964369025.1 uncultured Ideonella sp.
CCAACGACCCGGACCAACTTCACCGCGCCGAACTGTTCGGCGCCGACATCCTGGAGACCAGTGTCGCCATGGGCGGCACGGTGACCGGCGAGCATGGTGTGGGCGTCGAAAAGCTCAGCTCGATGTGCGTGCAGTTCAGCCCCGAGGAGCGCGCCCAGATGGCGGCGCTGAAGGCCGCGTTCGACCCCGCCGGAACGTTGAACCCGGGCAAGGTACTGCCGACGTTGCAGCGTTGCGCCGAGTACGGCCGCATGCACGTCAAGCGCGGCCTGCTGCCCTTCCCCGAACTGGAGCGGTTTTAAGGTGCGCTTCATGCCGTGCACGCAGCATGGGATCTCCCACCGGAGGATCCCTGATGAAGACCACCCTGCTGTACAGCCTGCTGCTGGCGGCCATGATGCCCGCCGAGGCCACCGAGTTCCAGATCGAGCCCATCGCGTTGCCGGGCGGCATCAGCATCTTCGGAACGTTGACGACCGATGGCACCATCGGCCCGCTGACCGCGGCCAACTTCACGGCCTGGCACGTGACGGTTCGCCAGACCACCGTCTACCGCTACGACCCCACCAACCCGGGCGGTGCACAGGCCAGTGCGGTCAACATCTCGCCAGATGGGCGTCGCATGACGGTCAAGGCGTCGCCGGACGGCGTGCGCGACGGCGGCATCCTGGCGTTCGGCTCTTTCGGGCCGGGGCCGGAGTACGGCGTGCAGGTGGCCAACTTCACCGGGTACTACGCCGGCAACGGCGGCATGGCCTTCTATCTGGCCGGGCCGGCGTTCGAGTGGGCCTGGTTCAATGCGCCGAACGGCAGCACCCGCCTGGTGGCCAAGGCGCCGCCGGGCAGCAGCGTCTTCACGCTGGTGCCGGTGGTCTTCGCCAGCGGTGCCACGCTGACCGGCCGCATCACCACCGACGGCAGCGTGGGCCCGATCGGCCCGGCCCAACTGCTGGATTGGCGCATTGCCGCAACGAGCGTGTCCGACACGGTCTACCTCAAGACGGCCGACGGCTCCAACAGCAGCGTGCTGCCCGCCAGCAATGGTTTCAGCACGGACGGCGTCACGCTCAGCGTCGCTCGGCCGGGTGGCTACCTGGGCTTTGGCGTGCCACCAGCGCCGCCAAGGCGCGGGGCCGGTGCGGTGCTGGCCGACTTCAGTGGCACGGCGCCGCGCAAGGGCCAGGCCGGCTACTTCGACGCCTTCGGCCTGCAGTACAAGCCGCTCCACTTCGGCGGCACGATGTACCCGGTGGCGCACGCGCTGCCCTGAGCACGGCGGGCGGAGGGCGTCATGGCTGACGCCCTGCAAACACTGGTCGACACCGTGCGCGACGCGGCGGGCCGGCGCCGGTCGCTGCGCATCGTCGGCGGCGGCAGCAAGGATTTCTACGGCGGCGCGCTTCGCGGTGAACCGCTGGACGTGAGGCCGCTGACCGGCATCTCCTCCTATGAGCCGACCGAACTGGTGGTCACGGTGCGGGCTGGCACGCCGCTGGCCGAGCTCGAGGCCGCCCTGGCTGAGCGGGGGCAATGTCTGGCTTTCGAGCCGCCGCGCTTCGAGGCGAGCGGCACGGTGGGGGGCATGGTGGCCGCCGGCCTGGCCGGCCCGGCCCGGGCCGTGGTGGGCGGCGTGCGTGACTACGTGCTCGGCGCGACGATGATCAACGGCCGCGGCGAACTGCTCACCTTCGGCGGCCAGGTGATGAAGAACGTCGCCGGCTATGACCTGTCGCGTGTGCTGGCCGGCTCGATGGGCACGCTGGGCGTGATTTGCGAAGTCTCGCTGAAGGTGCTGCCGATGCCCGCAGGCCGGGCCACGCTGCGCTTCGATCTGGACCAGGCCAATGCGCTGCGCCACCTCAACGAGTGGGCCGGCCAGGCGCTGCCGCTCTCCGCCAGCGCCTGGTGGGACGGCGCCCTGGTGCTGCGCCTGCAGGGCGCCCAGGCAGCGGTTGCCGCAGCGGCGCAGCGCCTGGGCGGCGAGCTGATCGACGCGGCGCGGGCAGATGCCTTCTGGCAGGGCCTGCGCGACCAGCACGACGAGTACTTCGACAGTGCGGCCGAGGCCGTGGCCGGTGGCGCCCGGCTGTGGCGCCTGTCGGTGGCTGCCGCCGCCCCCAAGATCACACTGCACGGCCAGCAACTCATCGAGTGGGGCGGTGCGCAGCGATGGCTGGTGACCGATGCGCCGCCTTCCGCCGTGCGCGAGGCTGCGGTGGACGCCCTGGGCCATGCCACCATCTGGCGCGGCGACAAGTCCGGCGGTGCGTTCGCCTCCTTGGCGCCCGTGCACCAGCGCCTTCAGCGCGCCGTGATGGCCGCATTCGACCCCTTCGGCCTGTTCAACCCCGGCCGGCTGGACAACCTGGGATGAGCGCCGCCGGGCCGTTCCCATGGCGCTCACTCCCCCTTGGGGGTGCCTGCGCGCAGCGGCGTTGGGGGCTCCCATGAGGCCGTCTGCCGCCACAGCGGAATCCATGGCCCAGTACTACGCCAGGCGGGCGCAGTACTACGAGCGGGTCTACGCCAAGCCCGAACGCCAGACCGACCTGCGGGCCATGGAGGCGGCCATGGCCGAGCCGTTTGCCGGCCGCCGCGTGCTCGAGATTGCCTGCGGCACCGGCTGGTGGACGCCGCACGGCGCCGCGCGCGCCGCGCACTGGCTGGCCACCGACCTGAGCCCCGAGACCATGGCCATCGCGCAGGCCAAACCGATGCCGGCGGTGGTCGAGTTCCGCGCGGTAGACGCCTACACGCTTGGCGGCCTGCGTGACGATGAGCACTTCGACGCGGCCTTCTCGGGCTGCTGGTGGTCGCATGTGCCGCTGGTGCGCCTGCCGGCGTGGCTGTCCACGCTGCACGCGCACCTCGCGCCCGGTGCCCGGGTGCGCCACCTCGACAACAGCCACGTGTCGCAGAGCAGCACGCCGATCTCGCGGCGCGATGCCGAAGGCAACAGCTACCAGCAACGCACGCTGGACGATGGAAGCACCCATGAGGTGTTGAAGAACTTCCCCTTGCCTGAGGAGGCCATTGCCGCGCTGGGGCCACGCGCCTGCGATGCGCGTTGGACCGCCCACGACCACTACTGGCAACTCGACTACACCTTGGCCTGAGGCGCTAGATGCAGACCCACCTTGCCCCCGAATACCAAGGCACGCCCGACGGCGAGGCGGCCGAGGGCCAACGCTCCGCCCGTGACGTTCGGCCCGGTG
>CAYJEC010000478.1:0-3214 GCA_964369025.1 uncultured Ideonella sp.
TACGTCGAGACAGCGATCCCGCGCGTCGCGCTCGGGCCGTGTCGATGAAAACTCCAGGGCTTGCCAGGGGGTGCAGGGCCAGCTACTGCATGCTTCGCACAGTAGGGGCCCTCCCGTTGCACGTCAATGCCCGGCACGCCCGCAATGCCTGCCAATGCCGAAAGCAACCTGAGTTCGTGGTCGTTTCGCGTGGCGATGCCTGGCAGCGTGGCCGATCATTTCTCCGAACAGCGCTGCCTTAGGAGAACGCGACCATGGCCGACATCGATTTCGTCAAGCATGACCAAGGGGGTGTCAACGCCCGCATCCTCGCGAAGGAAACCAAGGCCGACTTCCGCCGCGTCGAAGCCGCCTCCTTGAAAATCAAGGCCAGTTTTGCCAGCGCCGAGGGCAAGCGCCTGTTCATCCGCTACTTCAACACCTTCCAACTGGGCATCCACTTCATCTCGGTGATCTCGCGAACCCGGCTGAACCACGATGACGTCAGCAAGGTCGAGGCGCTGATCCGGTCGCAGATGGACAAGGTGGCCGAGGAACTGAACAAGGCGATCGACGGTGCCGAGGCGCTGTTTCACGCCAATGGCATCACCAGCACCGCGACCTATGACACCGTGCCCCTGGATCTGGAGGTAGGGGTTCTGTCGTCGAGCAGCCGCCGGTATCTGGAGATACTGGGCAAGCTCGATCAACTGATGCCCTTGCTGCAGACGCTCGAGATCCATGAGGTCATCACCCAGCAGGCCGTCGATGTCGAAAGGGCGGCGCTCAAGCGCAAGGTGCGTGATGTTGCGAACGGGGCGCGCAACCTGGCGACCCGATTACGGAGGGAGATGAATGCGCTGGATACACGCCGCCCTGCGGGTGACGGTAGAAGCGAAGCTGACGCGGAACGCCCCCATGCCGACGAAACGCAGCCAACCAATGAAGCCGCAGCCAGCATCCTATCGGAGGCTGATGAAGGACCGGGCATGGCGGTGGCCGACGACATTCCACCATCCACGTCTCCGGAAACCGGCACAGTCCCGATGGAGTCGGCATAGCATCGTGACGTCTCCACGGGCAACTGGCTGCACACAGGGCCGATTGCCAGCACTGCGTTGAATCCAGCCGACACGCCATGGGCTCGCGAGCATAGAGTAGCGCAGCGGGGTGAATGATTGATCATCGCCCCGCAGCCCACCTGGCCAGCCTGGTGCGTCGCAGTCGTCACCTGCCTTCAGGCCGCGTCCAACTCGGCCCCATGTATCGAACACTATCTCCGCTGGCTCTGTGCTCCACGGGCGACAGGTGTTCATGATCTGACGATTCAAACCCTTCTACACCCATTGCCCTGTGCCTGACCGGAACGCCTGCACAGCGGTAGGAGCTGTGCGTTCCTCGGCAGCGAAAGCCATTCCAGACCACCTTCGCTGCGACTGAGCTGGTCATCCCCCTGCACCTTTGGCGATCGCCAAGACAAGGAATGATCATGCGAGTTACCTCGACCACCTCTCCCGCTCAACCTACCCATCAGGCGGAGCGGCCCATATTGCC
Source organism: uncultured Ideonella sp. (assembly GCA_964369025.1). Lineage (GTDB taxonomy): Bacteria > Pseudomonadota > Gammaproteobacteria > Burkholderiales > Burkholderiaceae_C > Ideonella. The sequence goes on from CAYJEC010000478.1 coordinate 1,534, forward strand.
CGAGACGGGCTTCGTCCGCCAGAAGCTGCTGCTGCGCTTCGTCCCGTTTTCCAAGTCCACCCTCTGGCGGCGCGTCAATGCTGGCGTGTTTCCCGCCCCGGTTCGCCTGTCGGTCGGGATCACGGCATGGCGGGCCGAAGACGTTCGGCGCTGGATTGCTGAGCAGAATTGAACGACGGGTGTGTTCCGGCTGCAGGACAGTGTGCGGGTACCCACCTTTATCGCATGAGCCTGTGCGCGTCATTGAAGGCAAGCCGCGATTTGTGTGGTCTGGTGCCACGGAGTCTGGAGCACTACATCAATGCCACCCCTGGCCTATGCGCGGCGATGGCGAGAGGTTAGTGCGCTTAGTGCTTTATGTGGAGCTGCAACAGACAGCAACGGTTCGACGTCTGGCTGATTCGGAACCACGGATCCCTTTGTGATAATAAATTTGTAGAGATAACTACATCCTTGCAGTGATCATGACAGAGATTTAAGCTGCTGCCATGACTCTTGGTTCCGACTCCTGGCTGGCCCTCATTGTCAGCCTCCCATCCGCGAGCGCCACGGCGCGCATGCGGATCTGGCGCGCGGTCAAGGCGCTGGGCTGCGCCGCCTTGCGCGACGGCGCCTACCTGCTGCCCGCGCAGACCGAACAGGCTGCGCAGCTACAGGCACTGGCCGACGAGGCTCTGCAGGAAGGTGGCCAAGCCTGGTTGCTGCAGGTGCAGGCCCGGGACATGGCCGAGCAGGCCACCTTCCAGGCGCTGTTCGACCGGGCAGCCGACTACGCACCCTGGCTGGAGGCACTGGCGCAGGCGCGCCAGACATTCTCCAGCCTGAGCGCAGCTGAACTTCAGCGCCTGCAACGCAAGCTCGCGCGGGCCTACGAGGCCATCCGCAAGATCGACTTCTTCTCCGGTGAAACCTCGATCCGCGCCGAAGCCCAATGGCGGGACTTTGCCAACGCCATCGAAGCCATGCAGTCGCCGGGCGAGCCGCAGGCGACGGTCGGCCGCATTGCCCGGCGCGACCGCATGCAGTACCAGGGGCGGCTCTGGGCCACGCGCCGCCACCTGTGGGTGGATCGTGTGGCAAGCGCCTGGCTGATCCAGCGCTTTATCGACCCTAGCGCACGCTTTCTGTGGCTGGACACGCCGGCCGACTGCCCATCTGACGCGCTGGGCTTCGATTTCGACAGCGCAACCTTCTCTCATGTAGGCGAGCGGGTGACGTTCGAGGTCCTGCTGGCGAGCTTTGGCCTCGGTGACGACCGTGGTCTATCTCGACTGGCAGCGATGGTGCATGTGCTCGACGTGGGCGGCTCTTCCACGCCCGAGGCCAGCGGCTTCGAGGCCGTGCTGGCCGGCGCGCGCAAGCGTTGGCCGGACGACGACGCGTTGCTGGCCGACATCGGCGGGGTGTTGGACTCGCTCCATGCGCATTTCTCCAGCCCGCGCAAGCCGTAGCACACAGGCACCGCAGGAGCGAACATGAACGACCTGAACACCACGGCGGCGCCCGATGCGGGCGTTGCAAGCGACCCCCACTACACGCTCTGGCAACTCGTGCGCTACATGCTGGCCCTGGGCTCCTGGGGCTTTGGCGGCCCGGTGGCCCTGGCGGGCTACATGTACCGCGATCTGGTGGAAAGGCGCCAGTGGATCACCGACGCGGACTACAAGGAGGGCCTGGCGCT
>CAYJEC010000479.1:0-3211 GCA_964369025.1 uncultured Ideonella sp.
GTGCGCCTGTATTTGCTGGATTTGACGGGGGATATTCTGGCAGCGTCGGACGACCTGCGGGCTACTCACGCCCGACGCGTTCCATTGGGCCCGGTCCACCAGGCCGCAGGCGACAGCCCGATGCCGTATGTCATGGGGGATGATCCGGCAGATCCGTCGCGCCAGGTCATTGTGGCGGCCTGGCCGTTGCACCAGCAGGCCATCCGCCCCACCGCAACAGCGGACGGCTTTCTTTATCTGGTCTGCCAGCCCATGCCGGTCAGCCGTGCCCGGTTGAACACGCTGCTCGGAAGTCTTGCCGAACCAGGGCTGGTCATGGTCCTTCTGGTCGTTAGCGCCATGACCCTGCTGGCGGCATGGGTCATTGCCACCATCACGCGGCCCTTGACCCGCTTGACCCAAGCCGTGGCGACAGTGACCCAGGAAGGCCTGCAAGGTGCGTCACGGCAGGGCGCAAGCACCGCCATTGCATCGCTGCCGGATACCGGCGCGCCCGACGAATTCGGCCAGCTCGCCCGCGGCATGGACGCCATGCTGAAGACCCTGCAGAGCCAGTGGGCGACCTTGCAACGGCTCGACCAGTTCAGGCGCGAGGGCGTGAGCAACCTCTCCCACGACTTGCGTTCGCCGCTGACCGCGACCGCGGCATGCCTGGAAACACTGCAGAACCACTGGAACAGGCCAGGATCGGATGCCGGCAACCGAGAACTGGTCACGGTGGCACTGCGCAACACCCACAATGCCGCCCGGCTGGTCCGTTCGCTGGGCGATCTGGCGCAACTCGACGAGCCCACGTTCACCCTGCAAACCAGTGCACTGGATCTGGGCGAACTGCTGGGCGATGTCGTCATGCGGTTTGCCAGCCGCGCTGAAGCGCGAGGCATCGACCTTGTGGCCGAAGAGTCTTCCGGGCCGGTGGTGGCTGAAGTGGACAACGAGCTGATCGAGCGGGCACTGGCCAATCTGGTGGACAACGCGCTGAAATTCTGCGCTGCGGGCGACCGGATCGCCCTGGGCGCAGCGGTCCGTGGCTCTGACCGGGTGCTGTCGGTGTGCGACACCGGCCCAGGCATTGCCCTGGGCGATCAGCCCCACCTGTTTGACCGGTTTTACCAGAGTCGGCAATCCACCGCCCCAGCCATGGGTGAAGGCGGTAAAGGACTTGGACTGGCGATTGTCAAACGGATTGCCGAACTGCACGGGGGAACTGTCACCCTGGAGAGTGACGCCGGGCGTGGAACCTGCGTCACGCTGGTACTGCCCGGCATCCAAGGCTCCAATCCACTGTAAGGTTCGGGTCGGCGGCACGACTGAAGCGCATGCCCCCGACATCAGAGCCCAAACCGACGCCTCCCCAGGTCCTGATTTCGCTGGCATCAGAGGGCGCACGCCAGGCCGCCCGGGCCTGCGTCATGGCCATGCGGGTGCCTCCGACCGAGCTGACGCCGGGCCCCCAGCTCGTCCAGCGCCTGCGTGACATGCTTCACGCATTCCCCAGCAGTGCAGCCCTTGTGGATCTGGCCCACCTGCAGGCCGGGGCGGTCCACATAGCGGCCCTGGCGGCAGCCCTGCCAGACGCCAGCCAGCGCGAGCGGATCTTTCTGGTGCGCGAGAACGCGGGCCTCTGGCCCGCCGATGTCTCCTGGGCCCGGGAGCTCGGGTTCGCCGGACTTTGGGGACAGATCGATGCAGCCGCCTTGACGGGTCAGGACGACACCCTTGCCGCCAGCCTGGCCACGCGGATCGGCTTGGCCCCCATCACACCCCTGGTGCTGTCGCAGTACTTCAGCGCCCTGCGGATCAAACCCGACCTAGCCACTCCCCGGGGACGCATCCGCGCCGCCACCGGCCTTCCGGCCGAATCCCTTTGCAATGCACTGGCCACTGGAGTCAAGGCCCTGGACCGGGTCTACCGGTTGACCACCTATCCGTCCTGCCACACCGGCACCGAGGCGGTGGACTGGCTATGTGAGCGCTTCCGTCTGCAGCGCGATAAGGCCGTTCAACTCGGCCTGGACTTGCAGGCACTGGGGCTGCTCCAGCATGTGGTTCACGAACAACCCTTTGCGGATCGGCCCAACTTCTACCGGCTGACCCAGTCCACGGCCGTGGACCGATGGAATCCCGGCGTGGTTGACCGGTTGCTGCGCGAACCCACCGGGGTTGCGGTTGCAGACCGCAAGTACCTTGCCAAGACCTATGCCAATTGCTTCGTTGGATCTGAAGCGGTGACCTGGGTCGCCGGAAGGTTCAAGCTGCGCCGCCATGAAGCAGAAATCCTGCTCAACAGGCTCCACGGCTTCCATCTGATTGAACACGTGACGCGGGATCATCCCGTCCGGGATGGGAACTTCTTCTACCGCTTTGTCGATTGATCGCGATCCAACGACAATGGTTCCCGATCCGGAGTACGCATGAATCCCAAAAAACTGATGGTCCTGGCTGTCGCTGTCTGTGCAGCCATTGCCTTTGTGGTGCTCGACCTGGGACAGTACCTGAGCCTGGCCTACCTGAAGCAGAGCCAGCAGGCATTCCAACAACTGTTTGCCGAGCGCCCACTTCTGGTTGTGGCTTGTTACCTGGCCATCTACGTGCTGGCCACCACACTGGCCTTGCCGGGCGGCGCGATCCTGACGCTGGCTGGTGGTGCGCTGTTTGGCCTGGGCTGGGGCCTGCTGATCGTTTCATTCGCCTCGTCCATCGGCGCGACCTGCGCGTTCCTGATGGCGCGCTTTGTGTTCCGCGATGCGGTCGAAGCCCGGTTCGGGCAACGCCTGGCCGACATCAATCGCGGTGTCGCACGCGACGGCGCGCTGTACCTGTTCACGTTGCGGCTGATTCCGGTGGCGCCGTTTTTCCTGGTCAACGTTCTGATGGGCCTGACCCAGATGAAGGTCACCACCTTTTATTGGGTCAGCCAGATCGGGATGCTGGCCGGCACTGCGGTTTTCGTCAACGCCGGCACGCAGATTGCCCAGCTGGAGTCCGTCCGCGGCATCCTGAGCCCGGGTTTGATCGGTTCGTTCGTGCTGCTGGGCGTGTTCCCGCTCGTGGCGCGCCGGTTCATGGACCTGCTGCAAAAGCGCAAGGTCTACGCACGCTGGAAGGCGGTGCGCCCGCGCACTTTTGATCGCAACCTCGTCGTCATTGGTGGCGGCGCCGGGGGCCTGGTGTCGGCCTACATCGCAGCCGCCGTCAAAGCCAAGGTGAC
>CAYJEC010000480.1:0-3209 GCA_964369025.1 uncultured Ideonella sp.
GTTGCTGCTGGTGGCCAGCCCGTAGTCGACGACGCCAGTGACGGACTCGACCGTGTCGCCGGCGCGCAGCGTGTTGTCGTCGCCGATGTAGGGCGTCGGGTTCGGGTTCTGGGCACTGGTACCGTCGTCCAGGATGATGCGGCTGCGCGCGTTGGCGTCGGCCAGTGCCAGGGCTTCGGGTGTTCCCGGGCGGTGACGGTTGGTCGGTGTTTCCATGCGCCCGCCAGCCGACAGCGTGACCTGGCCGTAGCGGCCCTGGAAGAAGTTCTGCGACGCGGTCAGCGGGCCATTGATCGTGACCAGCATGCCTTCGACTCGCTCGAGGTCGTCGTTGGCGAACTCCGGGAACTCGATGACGACGGGTGCCACCGAGAAGCCGCTGCCGAGGATGGTGACGCTGCTGGTGCCGGTCAGTTCGGTCACCGTGTGCGCGGCGGTGTCGGCATTGCTGGCAGCACCGGTATTGAACTCGGTCACGACGCCGACCAGTTCGACCTTCTGGCCGGCGGTCACGGTGGGTGCACTGCCGGTGAAGACGAAGATGCCGTCAGAGGTGGCAGGGTTGCCGTCGCCGGCCTCGTCCTGAAGGTAGTAGCCGTTGTTGTTGACGCGGGTGACGATGCCGGTGGTCTTCACGCTGTCGCCGACGAAGGGGCTCGCGGCCCCTGTGCCCTGAATCTCCGGGATGCTGCGGACTGTCGGGCCGGCCACGGTGCAGGTGCCCAGCGGCGACGCCGTGTTGCGCGGTACCGGCGTGCCGGTGGCGAAATCGGCGATGTTCTGGTCGGTGTCGGTGCAGCCAGCTTCGGCCCGCAGGTCGGCCGTGGTGTTGGAGGGCGCCGGCGCTGCGCCCGAGCCTTCGTAGTAGTTGGCACTTCCGTAGCCCAGCAGATCCACGATGCTGGCCGAGACAGGCTTGTCACCCACCAACGCGGTGCTGCTGCTGACCAGCGCGACCTTGCCCCCGGTGGCGCTCATGAAGATGCTGCCGACGGCGTCAGGCGTGGGCAGGTCCTGGCTGCCGCCCGTGCCCGCGGCTTCCTGCACCAGGTAGTACTGGCGCGGCTGCAGCACGACGGCCGAGAGATCGGTCTTCTGCCAGGTGCCGGTGCCGGTGGTCGAGTTGTATTGGACGGACCAGCCGGCCAGCAAAACCGCCGCGTTGCCGGCGTTGAACAGCTCGACGAAGTCGTTCTTCAGCGTGGCGCCGGTGTTGCCACCGCCGCCATAGGCCTGGCTGATGACGACCCCCGATGTGGAGGCCAGCGCCGGCAACGTGATACCGGCAGCCAGCAGGGCTGCGCACAGCGGAAGGTGCTTGAACTTGAACATGGGGATCGCCTCGCGGGTCTTGGAAAGACCCGAAGGGTGCCCCGGCAGGATGACGTCGCTGTGTCTACGTTGATACTCCGCGTCGGGCCGGCAGTTTCTCCCGAGTGGCGGAATCACTTGCCGGCCATGGCAGGGGTGACATCAGTCCAGCTTCAGGCGTTGCAATTGCACGACCTTCTTGTAGGTCACCAGTTCATCCCGGATCTGCTTGGAAAACTCGGCCGGTGTGTTGGCGATGATGATCGATCCGGTGTCCTCGATGCGCTTCTTGACGTCGGGCATCTCGACCGTCTTCTTCACCGCAGCATGGATCTTGTCGACCACATCCTTGGGAATGTTGGCCGGGCCATGGATACCGTAGTAGGCCATGCGGTTCACAGGCGACAGGCCGATCTCGGCGAAGGTGGGCACGTTGGGCAGTGCGGCCAGGCGCTGCGGTGCGGCGACGACGATCGGGACCAGGCGACCGTCCTTGATGAAGGGCAGCGCCGAGGGCAGGTTGTCGAAGATGATGGGCACCTGGCCGGCCACCACGTCGTTCAATGCCGGGCCGGCACCGCGGTACGGAATGTGGGTGATGAAGGTCTTGGTCAGGCTCTTGTAGAGCTCCATCTGCAGGTGGCCGATACCGCCGGTGCCGGAACTGGCAAAGCTGTACTTGCCGGGCTTGGACTGGATCTCTGCAAGGAAGGCCTTGTAGTCCTTGGCCGGGAACGACGGGTGCACCGCGATCACGTTCGGCGTGGCGGCGATGTTGGTGATGGCGGTGAAGCCATCCAGAGGGTCGTAGGTCACCTGGGGGTTGATGGCCGGGTTGGCCGCGGTGGTGGACACCGTCGCCATGCCGAGCGTGTAGCCATCGGGCGCCGCCTTGGAGATCTCGGTAGCGCCCAGCACGCCGCCAGCGCCGCTCTTGTTCTCGACCACCACCGTCTGGCCGAGGTTCGCGCCGAGCTTTTCCGACACCACCCGGGCGACGATGTCGGTGGTCCCACCGGGTGCGAAGGGCACGATCAGGCGAATCGGCTTGGTCGGGTAGCCCTGGGCTTGCGCGCCGAACGAGGCGGCCAGCAAGGCAGCACTGGCAACGAGATGGCGGCGGGTGATCATGCGCGACTCCTGAAGGGGTGAAGGGGAATCCTGCGATGCTGGCGCCCGCCCCGTTCCCTGGCCCTGTGGAAATCACTTAGGAGGGCCTATCGTTTTCACTATGCTTGCACGCCATGCCCGAAGCCTTCAAGAACCTGATCAATGCGCGCACCGTGGCCCTTGCCGCCCGCCACCTTCACCGCGCCTGGCCCGACTTCGACGCCGGCCGATTCGAGCAACTCGCCGGCAGCGGCCTGGCTGGCTTGGAGATGAAGGCGCGTGCGATGCAGATCGCCTCGGCCTTGCAGGACTGCCTTCCGGGCCGCTTCGAGCAGGCCGCCCAGGTGGTCGAAGCCGCGCTGGCACCCCCCGGCGAGCCCGAAACAGAGGGCTTGACCGGCTGGGTCATCTGGTCCTTGGGCGAGTGGGTCGCGCGCTGCGTCGCCGCCCAGCCCGGTGAACTTCACCGTGGCTTGCAATGTCTGCATGCGCTGACCCAGCGCTTCAGCGCCGAGTTCGCCATCCGGCCGCTGTTGCGCGATCACCCGGCCGAGGTCTGGCCTGTGATCGGTCACTGGGCCGAGGACCGGATCCCGGCGGTGCGGCGCCTGGCCAGCGAGGGCAGCCGCCCGCGCCTGCCCTGGGGCCTGCGCCTCCAGGCGCTGGTGCGGGATCCGTCGCCGGCGTTTCCGGTCCTGCTGCGTTTGCAGGACGACCCGGACGACGCCGTGCGCCGCAGTGTGGCCAACCACCTGAACGACATCGGCAAGGACCACCCGGCGCTGCTC
>CAYJEC010000481.1:0-3206 GCA_964369025.1 uncultured Ideonella sp.
GACAAGAACAAGCTGTACGCGCTGCACGCGCCCGAGGTCGAGTGCATCGGCAAAGGCAAGGCCCGCAAGCCCTACGAGTTCGGCGTCAAGAGCGCCGTGGTGGTCTCGCACCGGCATGGCCTGATGCTGGGCGCACGCACCTTCCCCGGCAACCCGTACGACGGCCACATCCTGAGCGCGGTGCTCGAGCAGGCGACGAACCTGTTACAGGACCATGCGGTCAAGCTCAAGCAGATCGTGGTCGACCTGGGGTTCCGCGGCGTGGACGCCGACAACCCCGGCGTGCAGATCATCCATCGGGGCAGGTTCAAGTCGCTCACATCGCAGCAAAAGGGCTGGCTTCGTCGGCGCCAAGCCGTTGAGCCGGCGATCGGTCACTTGAAGTCGGACAACAGGATGGATCGGTGCTGGTTGCAAGGCGCGCTGGGCGATGCGCTGCATTCGATCAGCTGCGCTGCCGGCTGCAACCTGCGCTGGCTGCTGCGCGCAGTTGCCCGTCTGGGCATCGGGCCGGCTTTTTTGCGTCTGCTCACCGCGGCGCTGTCGCTGGCATCGGCCATACGCGCCTCACACGGCGCTCACGACCGCCCACTGGCACCTTGCTCGCCAGCCGTGACGACTGCCCGCGTCGCATCCTCGCAGTTCGTCGCACTCACCCGATGATCGGGGATGGAATTTTGCAGGGCCGACTCCTTAGCAAGAGTATTCCTTCGCTGATCTGCCGACTTGGGGACCAACAGCCAGAGGAATTGCGCACCTTCGTCTGTGGGTCCGTTCCACCTGATCCCGGCCGTGCGCTCCGCCGAGCACAAGGCCCGGCGCATTGGCGCGACGGGCAGTGCGGGTCAGGGCGGCGTTCTGTCCGCGCTGAACCAGGTGTCGCTGGCGGTCCTCTGCCAGGCGGCCAGTTGCTTCTCGGCCTCTTCCTTGGCCACACCGTAGCGCTCCTGGATCAGGCCGGCGAGTTGCTCGCGCCGGCCTGCCACCACGTCGAGGTCATCCTCGGTCAGTTTGCCCCACTGCTCCTGGGCCTTGCCGATGGCTTGCTTCCAGTTGCCTTGGATCAGATTCCAGTTCATGGCGTGTCCTTCCAGGTTCACGGGCGGACCGCGATTTCGTTCTTCACGGCCTTCACGCCGCCGACCTTCCAGGCGATGGCTTCGGCGGTGGACTTCTCATTGGCGCTCTTGGCAAAGCCCGACAGCATCACGGTGCCATTGAGCGTCTCGACGCGGATGCTGGAGGCATCGACCTCGCGGTTGTCGACATAACGCGCCTTGAGCGCGGTGGTGATGGCCGTGTCGTCGACATAGGCGCCAACGGTTTCCTGGCCACGGGTGACAGCGCAGCCGGAAGCGACGACCAGGGTCAGGGCGGCCAGGGCGGAGACGAGGGGGGTGCGGTAGTTCATGGTGGTGCTTTCCTAAGGGGTGGAGAAATGGGGAGTCAGCGATGCGGGCTCCGTCGGTTTGACGCCCTCCGGCGACCTGAAGGCCTATCGCCGGGCCACACGGAGTGGATGACACACTGTGGCGGCCCCTCGAGAAGGCGTCGATCAGACGGGCGCGCCGATGGGTGTGGGACAGCGCCTACACCGTCCGCGTCGCGGTAAAGCACGTCCAGCTCTGTTCGGCAACACGCAAGCGGTGGCGCTGGATACCCTACATTCGGCCAAGGCAGCGCCGCTGCTGGTCCCGCATCGTCGCGCTCTTGCCGGCGACCACGCCGCCTACCGATGCCCTACCTATCTGACTCCTGCCAGAACCGCTTGATCGCAGCCCTCCCTGAGGCCGAGCGGGCGCGTTGGCAACCGCAACTCGAGGCGGTGGAACTCATACTCGGCCAGGTCATCTACGAGTCGGGACGAACGCTCAGCCACGTCTATTTCCCCACCACGGCCATCGTCTCGCTGCTGTACGTGACGGAGGAAGGTGCTTCGGCGGAGATCGCCGTGGTCGGGAATGAGGGCCTCGTCGGAATCGCCCTGTTCATGGGTGGTGGTTCCACGCCCAGCCGTGCGGTCGTGCGGAGCGCAGGCCGGTGCTTTCGCCTGCGCTCGGCCAGGATGAAGGCGGAGTTCGACCGCGCCGGACCGGTGATGCACCTGCTGCTGCGCTACACGCAGGCGCTGATCACCCAGATGGCACAGACAGCTGTGTGCAACCGCCACCATTCGCTGGACCAGCAGCTCTGCCGCTGGCTGCTGCTGAGCCTGGACCGCCTGCATGGCAACGAGCTGGTGATGACCCAGGAACTGATTGCCAACATGCTGGGTGTGCGCCGCGAGGGTGTGACCGAGGCAGCCCTGAAACTGCAGACGCTCGGTTTGATCCGCTATGCACGCGGCCACATCACCGTGCTGGACCGGCCAGGGCTGGAGGCGCGCAGTTGCGAGTGCTATGCGGTGGTGAGGAAGGAATACGACCGCTTGCTGCCGAATCGCCGGGCCACCTGATGCCCACATCTTGCCTCTCGCTCTCTCAAGAGAACGGGTTGACTCTTCACAGCTAGCGCACCAGACCGAACAGGAAGCTGGCCAGGGCCAGTACGAGGAAGACCACGAACAGGATCTTGGCGATCCCGACCGCGCTGGCCGCAATGCCACCGAAGCCGAACACGGCGGCGATCAGTGCGATGACAAGGAAGACGACGGTGTAGTGCAGCATGACGGGTTCTCCGGTGGGTGCCGAGGAGACTCCGGGGCACCTCGATGAACCCAGTCTCACAGGCCGCCTGCCCCGTGCCCATCGGCGACGCCGCCGAGCAACCGTCAGGGAGCCGCCCAGGGCGCTGTAGGACGGCGCCGACTTCAACCTGCCAAAGGCAGCAGCGCCCGGATCAGCGTGCCTTGCCCTGGCGCGGACACCACGCTCAGCGTGCCACCCTCGGCCTCGACCCGGTAGCGCATGCCGACCAGGCCGTTGGCCGACGCGTCGAGCGTGCGGGTGTCGAAGCCGTTGCCGTCGTCGCGCACGCTGATCTGGGCCTGGTGGCCCTGCGGCGCCAGGCCCAGCCAGACGTTTTTCGCGCCAGCGTACTTGCTGAGGTTGTTGACGGCCTCTTGCGCCAGCCGGTAGGCCGTCAGCTCGCAGGAAGGCGCCAGGGCCACCGGATGCAAGTCGCAATGCACGGCCACGCCGGAGCGCTCGCCAAACTCACGCGCCAGGATCTCCAGCGTGGCCACCAACCCGAGGTGGCTCAGCGCG
>CAYJEC010000482.1:0-3197 GCA_964369025.1 uncultured Ideonella sp.
AGCCGCTGGATGCGGCCGGCATCGCCTACCAGTACCTCGACGGCAGCACGCCGATGGCCGAGCGCACACGGCGCGTGGATGCCTTCCAGGCCGGGCAGGGCGAGCTGTTCCTGATCAGCCTGAAGGCCGGCGGCTTTGGCCTCAACCTGACCGTGGCCGACTACGTGGTGATCGCCGACCCCTGGTGGAACCCCGCTGCCGAAGACCAGGCCAGCGGCCGCGCCCACCGCATCGGCCAGCAGCGGCCGGTGACTGTGTACCGCCTGGTCAACGCTGGCACGCTGGAGGAGCGCATCCTGACCCTGCACCACGACAAGCGCGAACTGGCCAACCTGCTGCTGGACGACACCGGCACCCGCAGCGCGCTGCCGCCTGCCGACGAACTGATGGCCCTGATGCGAGGCGATGACGACGCTGCCGCCTTGTATGAGTGAGAACCGCCACCGATTCGGCTAGAATCCGGCGCTTCACCCAAAGACCACGCGGCCATCCGCGCGGGTGAGCCGAACCAGGAGAGGTGGCAGAGTGGTCGAATGCGCCGGACTCGAAATCCGGTGTACTGTTATGCAGTACCGTCGGTTCGAATCCGACCCTCTCCGCCAAGGATATGTTCGGTGAAGTCCGCAAACGACCACTGAACCTCACGCAAAGCCCCGCCAGCCGGGGCTTTTTCGTTGGCATCGGTGGCAGGCATCCTGCCCCGGGGGCCGCCGGGGCGGGCTTGGACGAGGGGCGGCAGGGCATCGTGCGGTGGCCACGCCTTTCCAACCTTGCCAATGCGCCAACCCTGCCCGGAGAGACGCTGATAGGTGTTTGCCCCCATGACCATGGGCTGTTCATGCGGCCTACTGGCGCGCTGCTGTGGAGATCAGCGCCGTGGTGTCCTCTTCCTCATGTAGGAGCGTCAATTGACCAAGCCCTCGACAACCGTTCTGGCTTCGGCCGCTCTGCTGGCCATGATGATGGGCGGCGCCGTCGCAGGCCCAACGAGGGCCGTGGCCACCGGTCAAGGTGTTGGGCAACCTGGCGCTGCGTCGGCGCTGTGGCATGACCAACACGACAACGACGCCGGCAAGGCCGTCGGCTCGCAGAACTACGAACCGGCCTTCGACGACTACGACAACGGGGTTGCGGACGATTTCACCGTGCTCGAGGGCCAGGTCTGGAAGGTCGGCACGGTGAACGTCACCGGCCGGTACTCCAGCGGCGACGGCCCGGCCCGGTCGATGCATGTCACTTTCTACAAGGACAAGGGCGGCAAGCCGGGCGCCGTGGTGGCCGACTATCCCGAGGTCACCGGTGGCGACAACGGCTCCGGCTCGTTCAATTTGAAGCTGCCGGCCCCGGCCAAGCTCAAGCCCGGCAGCTATTGGGTCTCGGTGCAAGCCAACATGGACATGTTCGGGGGCGGCCAGTGGGCCTGGCAGCAGCGCAGCGTGGTCAACGGCACCCCTGCCAAGTGGCGGAACCCGGGTAACGGCTCCATGTCTGGCTGCGTCAGGTGGAGAGGCCTGGACACGTGCTTGGACGTAGGCAAGACCGACATGATGTTCTCGCTGGGCGAGTGATCGACCTTCGGCCCGACGCGGGCCACAGCGTGCGCAGCGTCCAAAGGGCAGCGCCTGCGACCGCAGAAAATCTTCTTCCAGGGCGAACACGGGCCAGAGCGTTTCGGCGCGGCCAATTGTGAGGCCGAACGGCACAATGCTTCTGGCGTGGCTGGATGTCGCCATTGAAATCGGCTACCTGGGCACCATAGCGTTCAGGTTGTCACCTCTGGATCAGCAGCGTGGATACTGCCCAATGGCATGACATGGCTAGAGGCCGCGTCGGCCGTTGACGCACGAGATCGGCAGCCTGCATTGAGATCTTGGCGCATGAAACTGCAAATCACCTTCGCCATGTGGGCCATCAGCACCGCCGCGATGGCCACGACGCAGATTCCTGACTTCATTGTCTTGGATGGGGAGCGCGAACCGGTGTACTCAAAGCCGCAAGTTCTGCTCACCGAACTTCAGGGATCCAGTGAATGGATGCGCCAAGCCCATGATCCGCGGTGCTCTGCGTCCGTGCGAGGCTACAACTCCGACTGGGAGGTGCGAGACGGAATGCTGTTCCTGATTGCTGTTCACCTGAACCCATGTGCCGCGAACCCGCTCAGCGTCCCCTTGGAAAGGATCTTCCCCAGCACCAAGGGGCCCGTACCAGCCACTTGGTACACCGGTGTCATGGTCGTTCCGAAGGGCAAGGGGCTTGGCTACCTTGCCATGGGCTCCCTGGTTGGCCATGAGAAGTACCTGCTCATCTCAGTTCGGGCCGGAATGGTGGTGTCGCAGAAAGAGGCCCAGCAGTTTCCCAAGCGGCCATGAGCCCAGTTGCCGCCGACATCTTCAGTACCGGTTCGGTAGACTGCCTCGCCAGCGCGATGGGCCGCAACAATCAGGCGCATCAGGTCGGCCAAGTTGCAACCTGGCTTTCCCAGGGCCAGCGCGGCTGGGCCCACCTACGGGGAATGCCAGCCCGGCTTCAGGCGCTTGGTTCCCACAAGAGAAGAATTCAATCGAGGTTGAATTGAGTGGCAGTCGATGCTCGTTGCCACGGGCGGGATCGGGTTCGTTCGCCGGAGAATTTTGCATGACCACACTTGCAGTGCGAGATGAACTGATCTTTGATCTTGTCTCACAGTCCAGTTCTGGCGTGTACCTCCGCGACGGAATGCTCTGGCGCTCGCTCAGGTTCGAAGCGAGTGTGGTTTCACGCAGCGCCTTGCTCGACCCATTGCCGAAAGAAGGAGGCAGGCCCGTCGCTTCAGTCTCACTTCAGCAGGCTGACGACAAGGACCTCATTGGCTGGGTTCATGTCGACAGCGAACGTACTGTTCGGCAGGGCTGGGATTACACATTGCAGCATTACGACGTGACGGCAAATGTGCCCCGCGAGCTGGTCGAATTGGCTGAAACCCTCAGCCACCATCACCGGTACCTGCAACTGCGGTTGAAGCTTTTGGATAATTCTGAGATCGCCGGAACAATCCACTGGCATTCAAGTTGGGATCCCGCGCGGACCAATCCGCGAGCGGTGCGCTTTGTCAGCCTCGTAGCGACGGCAGGACCGCGCTAGCAACGCCCCTTCCGGGAACTTGGGCAGCACGCCTCCTGCGAAAGTGAACGTTTCAAACCAGGCAATCTCGCATGCAC
>CAYJEC010000483.1:0-3196 GCA_964369025.1 uncultured Ideonella sp.
TCTGGTTGATGTTGATGAAACCGACGGTGGCGTCCATCAGGAAGTTGATCTTGTCGAACAGGAACGCCGTGTGGGAGTCCAGCGAGTCGATGTCACGCAGGATCTGGCGCGACTCCTCGAACTGCTCAGCGTTGAGCATGCGGCTGCGCATCATGAAACTGACCGCGCGGCGGGTGTCCATCACGTTGCGCCGGATGCGGCCGTTCAGATCCTCTTCCTTGGCGATGGCGGCAAGCGCCTCGCCGGCGGCACGGTCGTCAACATCCTGCTTGAGCACGCGCGCACTCACGGCCTCGAGGCTGTCGTAGATGCCCTCCAGCGCGTCGGCGGAGTACTCCGCGTCGGCGTCGTAGAGCTTGAGCAGCACGTCCTTGGCGTCCTCGATCAGCGCCGGGATGCGGCGGGCGCGCAGGCGCAGCAGCCGGAACACCGGCAGGTCCTCCGCATGCACCGAGAACAGCACGTTGTTGAACAGGATGAAGGCCACGCGCACGTTGCGAGGCGTGACGTCGTCGTCGATCAGGAAGTCGGAGCGGATGTGCAGCTCGCCGTTGTCTTCTTCGTAGAAGCGGGCGGATTCCTCCAGATCGTCGTCGACGATGTTGTCGGGAATGCGCAGGCCGAAGCGGCCGTGGATCCAGCCGATCTCCTCGGCGGTGGGCGACTCGAGATCGACCCAGACGGGCTGAACCTCGGCCAGTTCGGCGGCGGAATCGATCTCTTCTTGCAGCAGGCGGCCGTTCAGGCGGCCTTTGTCCAGCGTGAAAACGTTGAGCATGCAGGGCTTCCAGCTAGGCACAGGCCGCTCGGTCGGGCGCCCGGCCCTTTCATCGGGCGGGAGTGGTCGGCTTCACCGTCTCACCCCGGACGCTCGCCACGAGGCCCCGGCGCGGGGCATCGATCTGGCGGGCTGGAGCGGACGGTCACCGAGGGGGGGTGATGTCCAAGTGAATGCTTTCGTGGGCCAAAACAGCCGGATTATCGTCCAACGCTTTCACGCAGACAGTGCGCAAAAGTGCCTGAAACAGCACAGTCTAACCGGCCTTCGCGAAGCCCCTCGTCCTTGTCAAAGGCAGGGGGTGGGCGCACACTGGGCCGGACCGGTGGCGTCATCATGGCGTCACGAAACCCAGCCCGCCCGGGCTGGCCCGGTGCGTAACCCTTCCCATGGCGAGGAGGCCTCGATGAACTTGACGATCAGCGGACACCACCTGGAAGTGACACCTGCTCTGCGAGAGTATGTGCTCACAAAGCTGGAGCGCATCACGCGCCATTTCGACCAGGTCGTGGATGTGAACGTGCTGCTGATGGTGGAGAAGCTGAAGGAAAAGGAACGACGACAGAAGGCCGAGGTGACCTTGCACGTGAAGGGCAAGGACATCTTCGTCGAGCAGTCCCACGAGGATCTGTATGCCGCGATCGATCAGCTGATGGACAAACTGGACCGCCAGGTCTGCCGCCACAAGGACAGGCTGCAGGACCATCACCATGAGTCGGCCAAGCGCCAGAGCGCCAGCGTCTGACTCTCGACATCCGTCGACCTGAGAGGCGGCCACCGGGCCGCCTTGTCATTTGTTGAGGAACAAATCACACCCGCAGGGTAGCGAAATCGATAGACTGTTGTTGCAACGCAGCATTGTCGGTCAACCCCCTCATTCGGTGTGCCGTTCAAGTGTTGCGAAGTGCCTGGATTTCTATAATCCGCCACCTTGAAGCCGGAGGGATCACCGGCCGATAAGACAAGCATCATCGCCCGTTGTTGTCGAAAGAGCCGTTCATGAACCGCCTTGCCGCCATCTTGCCCGTGGAAAACGTGCTCGTGGGTGTGGATGCCACCAGCAAAAAGCGTGCTTTCGAGCATGCGGGCCTGCTGTTCGAAAACCAGCATGCCATTGCCCGCGCCACCGTCACCGACAACCTGTTCGCCCGTGAACGCCTGGGCTCGACGGGCCTGGGGCACGGTGTGGCTGTGCCACACGGGCGCGTCAAGGGCCTGAAGAACCCGCTGGCCGCGGTGCTGCGGGTTCAGGCGGCGATCCCCTTCGACGCGCCGGACGACGAGGCAGTCAGCCTGCTGATCTTTCTGCTCGTCCCCGAGGCGGCCACCCAGCGCCACCTGGAGATCCTGTCGGAGATCGCCGAGTTGCTGTCCGACCGGGACCTGCGCGAAAAGCTCAAGGCCGCGCCGGACGCCGCTACCGTGCACCGCCTGATCGCCGACTGGGAACCCCTGAAGTCGGTGGCCTAGGGCCTGTCTCGTGAAGCCGATCTCCATCAGCGCCGAGGCGCTGTTCGAGGAGCACCAGCCCTCCCTGCACTGGGAGTGGATAGCCGGGCATGCGCATCCGGAGCGCAGGTTCGACGAAGCCGCCGTGCGCGACGCGCGCTCCGCAGCCGATCTGGTCGGATACCTGAACTACATCCACCCCTACCGGGTGCAGCTGGTCGGCCGCCGCGAGGTGGCCTACCTGGCCGATGCGCCGGTGGAGGTTCTGGAGCGCCGCATCCAGCGCATCGTGACACTGGAGCCGCCGGTGATCATCGTCGCCGACGACCAGCGCGCCCCAGACCGGTTGGTGGCCATGTGCGACCGTGCCGAGATCCCGCTGTTCATCACCTCGGCATCGGCCGGCCACGTGATCGACGTGGTGCGCTCCTACCTGAGCCAGCTTTTCGCCGAGCGCACCACCCGCCACGGCGTCTTCATGGACATTCTCGGGCTGGGTGTGCTGTTGACAGGCGAATCCGGGCTGGGCAAGAGCGAACTGGGCCTGGAACTGATCTCGCGTGGCCATGGCCTGGTGGCCGACGACGCGGTGGACCTGTATCGTGTGTCGCAAAGCACCCTCGAAGGGCGCTGCCCCGACCTGCTGATGAACCTGCTCGAGGTGCGCGGCATCGGCCTGCTGGACATCAAGGCGATCTTCGGCGAGACCGCCGTGCGGCGGAAGATGCGCCTGAAGCTCATCGTGCACCTGGTCCGCAAGGAGACCATGGAGCGCGAGTTCGAGCGCCTGCCCTACGAGCCCTTGTACGAGGAGATCCTGGAGATCCCCATCCGCAAGGTCGTGATCGCGGTGGATGCTGGCCGCAACCTGGCCGTGCTGGTGGAGGCAGCGGTGCGCAAAACCATCCTGCAGTTGCGCGGCATCGACACCTACCAGGAGTTCATCGCCCGCCACCAGGCGGCCATGGA
>CAYJEC010000484.1:0-3184 GCA_964369025.1 uncultured Ideonella sp.
TGCAAGCGTGCCACGCCGGGACGGCGTTCGAGCACCGCCCATACCCATCTCCATCGCCTTCCTGCGCCTGGCGCTTTGACGCGTCGCGCGGCCAGCTGAGCGACACCCGGTCGATCAGATCGCCACTGGCCCGGCTGTCGAGCCGTTGTCCTGCGACGACGGGTCTGTCGACAGCATCCACTCTGTGCGTCCCTGACTCTCGCGCCGTCCGCGCGAAGTTGCCGACGCCACCCATCCTTCCATCTGGATTCACTGCCATGTTCATGATCCGCACTCTCATTGCTCCCGTCCTGTTTGCTTCCGCCGCGCTGTCCGCGTTCGCACAAACCCAACCTACGTCTGGCGCGTCAGCGCCAATGAGTGGGGCCATGATGTCCACCGACTGCGCCAAGCCGATGGCGAGGCACGACCACGGTGCAGAAAAGGGGATGCCGCGGCCGATGGTCAGGTCCGGCCCGTGCGCTGCAAGCGCATCAGCCACCGCCCCTGACGCTGCTGCGTCGGCGGCGCAGACCAAGAAGCTGCCCAAACACAACCACAGCGCCGAGAAGAACAACTGATGCGCACGCGCCAGTCGTTGACATCGCCAGGAGCCCACTGATGACGACACTTCGACAAACGACCCCGCGGCCGCTGAACGGCAGCTCGGCACACAGGCCGGAGGCGCGGAGTCATGGGCTCAGACGGATGGGGCGCAGCCTGTTGTTCGCCCTTCTGGCCGCCACCGGCTTGTCAGGCCCGGCGGTGGCACAGGAGGCGACCCTGGGCGCAGATCTGAAAGGTCTGCTCAGCTACGCCCGAGCGCAGAGCCCCGATCTCAGGGCCATGCAAGCAGAGGCCGACGCTGCCTCACAGCGCATCGGCCCGGCCGGCGCCTTGCCCGACCCGGTGCTGCGCGTCGAGCTCATGAACATTAACAACTACGGCAACGACGCCTCACCCAGCTTGCTGCCGTGGAAGGTGGGAGAGACGAAGTACACGCTGATGCAATCCCTGCCGCTCTGGGGCAAACGAGACCTGCGTCGCGATGCCGCTGCAGCCGACGCCAGACAGGCCGACGCCAAGACCGACGCCACCTGGGTCGAACTGGCAGCCCGCATCAAGACCACCTACGCCGAGTACGACCGCGCCGTGGGCAACGAGCGCCTGGCGGGCGACGTGCTGGGCCTGATGGCGCGCCTGGAGCAGATTGCCCAGGCCCGATATGCGGGTGGACTGGCGGGCCAGCCGGACGCGATCCGGGCCCAGCTGGAGCAGACGGCCATGCGCGCGGAACTCATCGCGCTCGACAGCGAAAAGCGGCAACTGCGGGCAAAGCTGAATGGCCTGCTGGCACGCGAGGGCACGGCTGCCCTGGCTGACCCTGTGGCATTGCGCCCGCTGCCCGCCCTGACCACGGCCGATGCCCAATCGCTGGTCGACAGGGCCCGCCAGCGCAACCCGCAGATCGCCGCGGAGCTGGCGCGCCTGACGGCAGCCCAGAAGAACCGCGAGCTCACACAGGCCAACAGGTACCCCGATCTCCAGGTGGGCGTGTCGCCGTCGCAGATGGGCTCACGCATCACCACCTGGGGCGTGATGTTCGAGATCAACATCCCCCTGCAGCAGGAATCGCGGCGTGGCCAGGAGCGCGAGGCCGACGCCATGGTCAGTGCCGCGCGGTCACGCGCCGACGCCCTGTCGCACCAACTGCTGGGCGAACTCGGCGCGAATCTCGCGGGGCTGGATGCCGCGCGGCGCACCGAGGCGCTGATCAGGTCCGAGATGATGCCGCAGTCCGAGCTCGGACTGCAGTCGGCCGTGGCTGCCTACGAAAACGGCAAGGCCGAGTTCGCCATGCTGCTGGAAGCCCAGCGGCAGATACGCAAGGCGCGGCAGGAACTGCTCAAGTCACAGGTCGATGCGCAGATGCGCCTGACCGACATCGAACGCATTCTGGGAGAAGACCTTTGAAACCCATCCACGTCGCACTTGCGGTCGTCGTGCTGGGCGCCGTCGGCGCCGGCAGTTACTGGCTCGGTACCCGTGCACCGGCCGCGGCGCCAGACGGCGCCAACGCGGCTTCGGCGACAGCCGATGCACCCAAGCCGCGCAAGCTGCTGTATTACCGCAACCCGATGGGGCTGGCCGACACGTCGCCGTCGCCCAAGAAGGACCCGATGGGCATGGACTACATCGCCGTCTACGAAGGCGAGGACGAGTCGGGCCCTGCAGGTTCAGCAGGCGCTGCGGCGTCGCCGAACCAGGTGCGCATCAGCACCGAGAAGATTCAGAAGCTGGGTGTGCGGACGGAAGCCGTTGGCATGCGCCTGCTAGGGCGTACAGTGCGCGCCGCCGGGCGAGTCGAGCCCGACGAGCGGCGGGTCTACGTCATCGCGCCTAAGTTCGAAGGTTATGTCGAGCGCCTGCACGTCAACGTCACCGGCCAGGCCGTCGCCAAGGGCCAGCCCTTGTTCGAGGCCTACAGCCCCGAGCTGGTGTCGGCGCAACGCGAATACGCCATCGCGATGCAGGGCACCCAGGCCATGAAGGATGCCGGTGCCGAGGCGCAGAGCGGCATGCGGCAGCTGGCCGAGTCGAGCCTGATGCGCCTGCGCAACTGGGACCTCTCGCCGGCGCAAGTCACGGCGCTGATGAAGTCGGGGCAGGTGCAGCGCAGCATCAGCTTCCCATCGCCCGTGTCAGGCGTGGTGACCGAGAAGAAGGCGCTGCAGGGCATGCGCTTCATGCCCGGCGAGATGCTCTACCAGGTGACCGACCTCTCGTCGGTGTGGGTCATCGCGGACCTGTCGGAGCAGGACATCGGCAGCGTCAAGACCGGCGCCGCAGCCAAGGTCACCGTCACGGCTTACCCGAACGAGGTGTTCAGCGGTCGCATCACCTATGTCTACCCCACGCTGAAGGCCGACACCCGCAGCGTGCCCGTGCGTGTGGAACTGGCCAACCCGGGCCAGCGGCTCAAGCCGGCGATGTTCGCGCAGGTCGAGCTGGCCGTGGGTGGCAAATCACCCGTGCTGACGGTGCCGGACTCGGCGGTCATCGACACCGGCACGCGCCGCCTCGTGCTGGTTCAAGTCGGCGAAGGAAGGTTCGAGCCACGCGAGGTGGAGCTGGGTGGCCGCGGCGAGAACTTCGTCGAAGTCATCAAGGGCGTGAGTGACGGCGAGCAGGTCGTCGTGGCTGC
>CAYJEC010000485.1:0-3170 GCA_964369025.1 uncultured Ideonella sp.
TGCAGTCACGCATCGAGGTGCACCCCATCATCGCGGTGCGTGGCGCCGTCCCGACGCGTGCCTGGCGCCAGGCACCGGCCCTGACCAACCCCAAGCTGTTTGCCCGCGACCGCCAGATCTGTGCCTACTGCGGGCACCGTTTCCATGTCGACGACCTGACCCGCGAGCACATCGTGCCGGTCTCGCGCGGCGGGCTCGACAGTTGGATGAACTGCATCACCGCCTGCCGCAGTTGCAACGGCCACAAGGGCAACCTCATGCCCGACGAGGCCCACCTGACCCTGATGTACCTGCCCTATGTGCCCAGCCTGCACGAGGACATGATCCTGCGCGGCCGCCGCATCCTGGCCGACCAGATGGATTTCCTGCTGGCCTGCGTGCCGCGCAGCAGCCGGCTGCACGCCTGAACTTCCCGCAGCGGCACGACTCACAACCCCTACGCCGGTCAACGCCGCCCAAGGGGCGAGCGTTGGTTGTGGATACCCCTCCACGAGATTGCCCATGAAACGCACCGCTTTCGCCCTCACGCTGGCCGCCGCCCTGGCCGCCTGCACCACGACCAGCCCCGACGTCGTCAGCCGCTACGACGCCCAGCGCATGTCCACGGTGCAGGACGCCACCATCCTGACCGTCCGGGCTGTCACGGTCGAAGGCAACCAGAGCGGCACCGGTGCCGTCGCCGGCGGCGTCATAGGTGGCATCGCCGGCTCCTCGGTGGGCGGCAACCGCGAGTCGGCCGTGGTCGGCATCCTGGGTGCGGTGGCTGGCGCGGTGGTGGGCAACGCCATCGAGCGCAGCGGAACGCGCGAGGAAGCCGTCGAGATCCTGGTGCAATTGCGCAACGGCGAACGCCGATCCATCGTCCAGGCCAAGGCCGGCGAGACCTTGGTTCCCGGCGACGCCGTGATTCTGGTCAACACCGGTGGCCGGGTACGTGTCACCCGTGCGCCGGCCGGCTATCCGAACGCAGCCGCTGCGCCGGCGCCGGTCGCGCCACTGCCGCCTGCCAATCCGGCATCGGCGCCAATCTATACGCCGCGCTGACCCGCACCAAGAGGGTACCTGGGCTGGCTGAGCCGTATCATCGGCTGCAACGGCCATGAACCTCAAGCAGCTCGAATACTTTGTCAGCGTGGCCGAGCTGGGCAGCTTCAGCAAGGCGGCGGTCGTGCTGGACATCGCGCAGCCTGCGCTGAGCCGCCAGGTGCGTGCGCTGGAGATCGACCTGCGCGAAACCCTGCTGCTGCGCAACGGCCGCGGCGTCACCCTGACCCAGGCCGGCCAGCGCCTGTTCGAGCACAGCGTAGCCATCCTGCAACTGGTGGCACAGGCCCGCGAGGACATGGGCGCCACCCGCGACGAACCGGTGGGCCGGATCACCATCGGCCTGCCGCCCACCATCGGCCGTCAGATCACCCTGCCCTTGATCGACGGGTTCAAGCGCCAGATGCCCAAGGCGCGGCTGGCCATCGTCGAAGGCCTGTCGACACACGTCGCCGAATGGATCACTTCGGGCCGTGTTGACCTGGGTCTGCTCTACAACCCCGAATCCCCACCCGGGCTCGAGATCAAGCCGCTTCTCGAAGAGCGCCTGTACCTGGTGCAGGCTGCCAGTGGCGAACGCCGGGCAACCAGCCAGGCGCTGCCGCTCGCCCAACTGGGGCGCTACCCGCTCGTGGTGCCAGAGCGCGCGCACGTCATACGTCGCCTGATCGAAACGCAGGCCACGCTGGCGGGCCTGAAGCTCAACATCGCCTGGGAGGTGTCGAGCATCGCTGCCATCATCGACCTGGTCTGTGCAGGCTATGGCCACGCAGTGCTGACAGCCAGCGCCGTGGCCGCCTCGGGCCACGCCGACGAGTTGTCGGTGCGCCCGCTGATCGAGCCGCCGCTGGCCAGCGTGCTGTGCCTGGCCACCTCCTCGCACAAGCGCTCGACGCCTCTCACCCGCCAGGCCACCCAGTTGTTGGTGGATCTGGTGCGCGGGTTGCCGCAGGGCGCGGCAGCCCAATCACAACCTGGTTGATCAGCCAGCGAAGCGCGTGAACACCAGCGAGGCGTTGGTGCCGCCGAAGCCGAAACTGTTGGACATGGCGGTGGCCAACGGTGCGTCCAGCCTGGCCCGAAGGATGGGCATCCCCTCGGCAGCGGGGTCGAGGTTCTCGATATGGGCTGACGCTGCCGCGAAGCCACCCTGCATCATCAGCAGGCAGTAGATGGCCTCCTGCACACCCGCCGCCCCCAGCGAGTGGCCGGAGATCGACTTGGTCGAGCTGATGTTCGGAATGCGATCTCCAAAGACCTCGCGCACCGCACCGAGCTCGGCCAGATCGCCCACCGGCGTCGAGGTGCCGTGCGCATTGATGTAGTCGACCGGCGTCTTCACGGTCGCCAGGGCCTGCTGCATGCAGCGCACCGCGCCTTCACCGGAGGGGGCCACCATGTCGTGGCCATCGGAGGTGGCGCCGAAGCCGACCAACTCGGCCAGGATGGTGGCGCCACGCGCCTGCGCATGGTCCAGAGACTCCAGCGCCAGCATGCCACCACCACCGGCGATGACGAAGCCATCGCGGGAGGCGTCGAAGGCACGTGCTGCACGGTCAGGCTGGTCGTTGAAGCTGCTGGACATGGCGCCCATGGCGTCGAACAGCAGCGAAAGCTCCCAGCTCTCTTCTTCGCCGCCGCCTGCGAAGACCACGTCCTGCTGGCCCCAGGCGATGAGCTGTGCGGCATGGCCGATGCAATGCGCGCTGGTCGCGCAGGCCGAGGTGATGGAGTAGTTGACGCCCTTGATGCCGAAGGGGGTGGCCAGGCAGGCCGAGACCGTGCTGCCCATGGTGCGGGTCACCATGAAGGGGCCGACCCGCTTGATGCCCTTGGCGCGCAGCGTGTCGGCCGCCCAGACCTGATTGAAGCTCGACGCGCCGCCAGAGCCCGCCACCAGGCCGGTGCGCGGGTGCGACACCTGCTCGGGCGTCAGGCCGGATTGCGCAATGGCCTGCTGCATGGACAGGTAGGCATAGGCCGCTGCGTCACCCATGAAGCGCAGCGTGCGGCGGTCGACCGCGGCTTCCAACTCGATGGCCGGCCGGCCGCTGACCTGCGAGCGCATGCCGCGCTCCGCGTAGGTGGGGTTGAACTTCAGCCCGGAGCGGCTCTCGCGCAGGCTG
>CAYJEC010000486.1:0-3165 GCA_964369025.1 uncultured Ideonella sp.
TCTGCTCGGTCCAGAGGTCGCGCAGGATGCACCACAGCTCCTCGCGCGTGAACGCATCCAGCGCGCCAAAGGGCTCGTCGAGCAGCAGCATCTTGGGCTCGTGGATCAGCGCGCGGCAGATGCTGGCGCGCTGCTGCATGCCGCCGGAGAGTTGCCATGGGAACTTGTCTTCGTACCCGGCCAAGCCCACTTTTTGCAGCAGCTTGCGGGCACGTTCGACGTATTCTTTTTTCTTCTGCTTGAAGGTGGAGCGGTAGGGCTCGACGATCTCCAGCGGCAGCAGCACGTTGTCCACCGTGGTGCGCCAGGGCAGAAGGCTGGGTGCCTGAAAGGCCATGCCGGTGATCTTCAGCGGCCCGGTCACCGCCTGGCCGCCGATGTGCACCGTGCCGCGGCTGGGCCGCTTCAGGCCGGTGGCCAGTTTCATGAAGGTGGATTTGCCGCACCCTGAAGGGCCGACGATGGCGATGAATTCGCCCTCGCCGACCTGCAGGTTGATGTCCTCGACGGCGAACTTGCCTTCTGCCAGCAACTCGTCGTTGTAGGCCAGCCAGACCTGCCTGAAATCGACAAAGGCGGGGGCGTTCACTTCTTGCTGCCGGCGAAGATGTTGCGTTCGTCGGCGCTCGGCAGGAAGCTGCCGTTCCAGACCGCATCGGGGTTGATGCGGGTCTTGGTGGCGAAGGCGTCGGCCACCTGGCTGGCCATCAGCGCCAGGCGCGGGGCCTTCAGGTCGCCGAAGCCTTCTGTACGTGCATCCTGGGTGACGATGGACGACTGGATGGCCAGGCGCAGGCGGCGCTCTTCCAACTCGGTGTTGATGATGCCGTCGCGTTCCTTCACGGTCTCGATGGCCGCCCTGGGGTTGGCAATCACCTCCCGAGCGCCCTTGGTGAAGGCGCGCAGGAAGGCCTTCACCGCCTCGGGCTTCTTCTTGATGAACTCTTCGCTGGCGATGATCACGTTGCCGTACAGCTTCACGCCGTAGCTCGGATAGAGCATCACCTGCACGTCCTCGGCCTTGACGCCGCGCGCTTCGAGATTCAGCAGGCTGGTGAAGTAGAAGCCGGTGATCGCATCCACGTCCCCACGCGCGAGCATGGTCTCGCGCAACGGCGGATCCATGCTGACCCATTGGACGGGGCCGATCGCGTTGGCCTTCTGGAAGATCGGGAAGGCGCGCCGCCCGGCGTCGAACACCGGCGCGCCGACCTTTCTGCCTGCCAGGTCGGCCGGGGTCTTGATGCCGCTCTTCTTCAAGGCAAAGACGGCTGAAGGCGTGTTGTTGTAGACCACCATCACCGCGACCGGCTTGTTCGGAGCAGTGGGGTTGTTGGCGTGGAACTCCATCAGCGCCGACAAGTCGGCAAACCCCATGTCGTAGCTGCCCGATGCGACGCGGTTGACGGCATTGCCAGAACCGGTGCCCGCATCCACCGTCACCGCCAGCTTCTCGGCCTTGAACTGCCCCTTGGCTATCGGCCACAGGAAAAGGGCGGCCGGGCCCTCGAAGCGCCAGTCGAGCTGGAACTTGATGGGCGTGTCCTGCGCCATGGCCGGTGGCAAGGCCGCCAGGCCGAGCGTGGCGGTGAGGGCGGCCAGGACATGGCGGCGGGCAAGGGCGGCAATGGTCATGGGAACGGTCTCCGGTCGGGGTGGTGTGGGGTCAGCAAGAAGCGTGCGAGCAAGTTCATCGGCAACTGCATGTTCGCCAAGTTCATCGAGTCTGTCGTTTGGGTGGCGAAACGTCCAGCACCACCACACTGATTCGAGATTGCTCGTCGAAGGACAGTGAATCGAAGAGCAGTCTGCGCAAGACGGCAGGTGTGCCAACAGGCAAGCGATCCTTGTGCGGTTTGATTCTTCCTTGCCCAAACCAAAGGACCAGGTAGATGCCCATTCCGTTCGCACTGGGCTCCAGCGAGTACTTCTCGATGAGCTGGGTGCGCAGGCCAGTCCACAACTGATCGTTGCTGGTGCGCTTGATTTCGATGGGCACAGTGACGCGTTGGCCATCGATGCTGCTGCTGGCATGCAGATCGCAACGTGAGTCGCTGACCTGGGCCCTTTCTTTGTCCAGGGTGATGTTGAAGCGCTGCAGGTCGGGCTCCAACGCTTCTTTGATCCGGTCTCGGCACACGTTTTCGATCAGTGGCTCGGTGGGGTTCGTTCGACCGGCATCATCGAAATCCCAAAAATTCTGCCATCGGTTCGTGTTGCCGCCGACCAGGTCTGCTTGCAAGAAGGTCAGCTGGTCCTCGACAAGCGACTTCAGGTCAGCCGCGTTGGCAGGGCCGTGCTTGGCCAGAGCCTCGGCCACGGCCTCCAAGCTCGGTGGCGAGTAGCGGGAGTCACGCAGTGCCATGCGTTGCTGGTATCTCAGATCGCGAACATAGGCGTGCCAGGCTGAAAGCGACGCATCACAGAGCCAATCGTCCAACATTACCGTCGACTGATCGCTCGGCACAATCGCCACGCCATTGAGCCATTCGGTAACCGCATCGCGAGGGAACTCCCTGGGCTGGACCCACCGGCCTACGCACTGCCATAGACAGGATTGCTCAGGCAGCGGCAGTTTGGTCAGCTGATGATGCAATCCAGGCAGATTGGCGACGGCAAGGAACTCGTCGCAGGCGGACTGAGACGACGCCAATTCGGTAAGCAAACGGGGCATCGCTCGTCCCTCTGCCAAAGCGGCTTGCACGGCCAGCCAGTAGATGCGCTGAGCAGATTCGAGGCTGCGCAAGGCCAGCCTTTGCCGGGCCAAAAGTTTCAAGTCGTCTGGCATAAGGTAGGCCCAGGCAGCGTCGTGCACCTGCTGCCGCACATGGCATTGCTCCGACTTGTTGCGGGTCGGCCAGGCCTGGAGCAACGGCAGCATCACACGGGTTGCCACCGGTGCGTACCCGCCGCCTTCGGTGAGGCGATGGATGGCGTAGATGTACGAGTGACCGGAACGTATCCGACCCGACAGATAGGCCAGATAGACCTCGGCGACGAGGTCCGGACGCTCGTCGATCAGTGTTTCCAGCCAGCTGGGATCTTCGCCCGTTCCATCGGTGAAACGAAAGGCGAGCAGGCGCACGGCCAGTGCATCATTCCATTGGGAGGGTGCCTCCGCGTTTTCCTGGCATTCAAACTCGGCTGCAATCAGGCATGGGTCCG
>CAYJEC010000487.1:0-3161 GCA_964369025.1 uncultured Ideonella sp.
GTGCTGGAGGATTGAGCATGCTGTCGAGAACCGCCGATCACCTGTTCTGGATGGCGCGCTACATGGAGCGCGCAGAGAACACCGCCCGCATGCTGGATGTCAACTACCAAACGGCACTGCTTCCCCAATCGGCCGCCGTGGCCGAGCAGGGCTGGCGCGGCCTGCTGAGCATCTCCGAGCTCACCGCGGATTACGTCAACCGCTATGGTGACGTGACACCCCGGCAGGTGATGGATTTCATGGTACGCGATGAGCGCAACCCGTCGTCCATCCTCAGTTGCCTGCGTGCAGCCCGAGAGAACGCGCGGGCCGTGCGCGGCACGCTGACCACCGAGGTCTGGGAGACCACCAACCAGACCTGGCTGGAGTTCAACCGCCTGGTGGCCGACGGCACCCTGGCGCGCGACCCCTCCAGCCTTTTCGAGTGGGTGAAGTTCCGCTCGCACCTGAGCCGCGGCGTGACCGTGGGCACCATGCTGCAGGACGAGGCCTTTCACTTCATCCGCATCGGCTCGTTCCTGGAACGCTCGGACAACACCGCCCGCCTGCTGGACGTGAAGTTCCATGCCGTGCAGAGCGATTTCTACGGCGTCGCCAGTGAGCGCGACAACGAGTACGACTTCTACCACTGGTCGGCGATCCTGCGCTCGGTCTCCGGCTTCGAGATCTACCGCAAGGTCTACCGCAACGTGATCCAGCCCGAGAAGGTGGCCGAGTTGCTGATCCTTCGGCCCGACATGCCACGCTCGCTGGCCGCCTGCATGCACGAAGTGGTGATCAACCTCAAGCTGGTGGCCAATGAACAGTCGGCCGACACCCAGCGCCGCGCCGGCCGCCTGCAGGCCGACCTGGAATACGGCCGCATCGACGAGATCCTCTCGACCGGCCTGCACGCCTATCTGACCCAGTTCCTCGACCGTGTCGGCGACCTGGGCCTGGGCATCAGCCGCGACTTCCTGGTCACCGCCCACTGATTCTGCTAAGGACCTCCCTTGTCTATCCACGTCGCTCTCAAGCACGTCACGCACTACAAGTACGACCGGCGCGTGGGCCTGTCGCCGCAGGTGGTGCGCCTGCGCCCGGCGCCGCACTGCCGCACGCCCATCCTGTCGTACTCGCTGAAGGTCGAGCCCGAGGGCCACTTCATCAATTGGCAGCAGGATCCCTTTGCCAACTACCTGGCGCGCCTGGTCTTCCCCGAGAAGACGACCGAGTTCAAGGTCACCGTCGACCTGGTGGCCGAGATGTCGGTCTACAACCCGTTCGACTTCTTCCTGGAGCCGGGCGCCGAAGTCTTCCCGTTCACCTACGAGCCCGAACTCGCGCGAGAACTGGCGCCCTACCTGGTCACCGAGGTCGCCACGCCGGCGTTCCGCCAGTTCCTCTCCTCCATCGACCGCAGCAGCACGCGCACGATGGATTTCCTGGTCGGCCTGAACCAGCGCCTGCAAAGTGACATCTCGTACCTGATCCGCATGGAACCTGGCGTTCAAACGCCGGAGGAGACGCTGGTCAACCGTTCGGGCTCCTGCCGCGACACCGGCTGGCTGCTGGTCCAGACCTTGCGCCATCTGGGCCTTGCGGCGCGCTTTGTCTCCGGCTACCTGATCCAGCTCGCGCCCGATGTGAAGGCGCTCGACGGCCCGAGCGGCACCGAGGTCGATTTCACTGACCTGCATGCCTGGTGCGAGGTCTACCTGCCCGGTGCCGGCTGGATCGGTTTCGACCCCACATCCGGCCTGCTGGCCGGCGAGGGCCACATCCCACTCGCCTGTACCCCGCAACCGTCGAGTGCGGCACCCGTGAGCGGCGCGGTGGACGAAAGCGAGGTGACCTTCGGCCACGAGATGGCCATCACCCGCATCTGGGAGTCTCCCCGCGTCACCAAGCCCTACACCGAGGCGCAATGGGCCGAGGTGCTTCGCCTGGGCGACCGGGTGGACCGCGAGCTGGTGGCCGGTGACGTACGGCTGACCATGGGCGGCGAGCCCACCTTCGTGGCCGTGGACGACCGCGACGGCGCCGAGTGGAACACCGATGCGCTCGGCCCCACCAAGCGCATCTTTGCGCAGGATCTGGTGCACCGCCTGCGTGCCGAATACGGGCAGGGCGGGTTCCTGCATTTCGGCCAGGGCAAGTGGTACCCCGGCGAGCAACTGCCGCGCTGGGCCTTGTCGATCTGCTGGCGCAAAGACGGGCAGCCTTGCTGGCAGGATCCGAGCTTGTTCGCGGACGAGCGCGACCCGCACGCCTACACCAGCGAGGACGCCAAGCGCTTCATCCAGGCGCTCACCGCGCGCCTGGGGCTGGACAAGCAGTTCGTGCAGACCGCCTACGAGGACACCTGGTACTACCTCTGGCGCGAGCGCCGCCTACCGGTCAACGTGGATCCGTTCCACGCGCGGCTGGACGACGAGATGGAGCGTGCCCGGCTGCGCCGGGTCTTCGACATCGGCCTGGACCATGAGGTCGGCTACGTGCTGCCCATCAAGCGCAGCGAGGGCCCTGCACTGTCGGGCAGCCAATGGGTCACCGGGCCCTGGTTCTTCCGCGACGAGCGCATGTATCTGCACCCCGGCGATTCGCCGATGGGCTACCGCCTGCCGCTGGATTCGCTGCCCTGGGTCTCCAAGGGAGACTACCCGTACTTCCACGAGCACGATCCCTTTGCACCGCGCGGCGTGCTGCCCTCGGCGGCCTCGTTGCGCGCGCAATACGGAGGCGGCTATGCGCCCCACAGCCCCGGCGGCGGCTTTGCCGAGGGCGGCGTGGTGGCCCTCCAAGGCGGCACCGGTTCGGCACAGGGAATGGGCAGTGCGGGGGAAGGCCCGCTGGGTACGACATCGTCGACTGATCCGGGCGACCCGAACGCTGTGCCGGTGCGCCACCAGTCGGCCCACTGGATCACCCGCACGGCGCTTTGTGTGGAGGCACGTGATCCGCGGCGCGCGAACGGCCCGAAGGCAGAGGCCATCGGGAACGCGACGGGCGTGCTCTACGTCTTCATGCCGCCGCTCCAGGCGCTGGAACACTACCTCGAACTGCTCGCTGCCGTCGAGGCCACGGCCGCCGACCTGGGCGTGAAGATCATCCTGGAAGGCTACCCCCCGCCGCGAGATCCCCGTCTCAAGCTGCTGCAGGTCACGCCCGACCCCGGCGTC
>CAYJEC010000488.1:0-3159 GCA_964369025.1 uncultured Ideonella sp.
GTGAACTCACCGACTGCCGCCCGTTCTCCGCACTGAACAACAAGGAGATCGCGGCCAACCCGAAGAAGACGCGCGCTGCCTACAACGTGCTGCTCGACCATGTGACCGCGCTGTCGGGTGACCTGCCGAGCAACACGGTGAAGTACATGCTGTTGACCGAAGACGATCTGGCGCTCGCGCCGGCCCTGGCGAAGAGCCTGGACGACGCGAAAGCCCTGATCGCCAAGGCACTCGGCTAGGCGCAGCACCCCGAAGCGCTTCTCAGAATCCCCTCAGGTCATCCGGCGGCGCGACCAGCGGGGCGCCGACGATGCGCCCGAGCGTGCGCGCCACCACGTCCACGTCGTTGTCGAAGCTGCCGTGGCCCGCACCGATGCGCTTGTCGGGTTGCGCCACCAGCACCTTGTCGCCGTCCAGCACGCCCAACCGATCCGGCTGCATCAAGCCTGCCTCGGAGGCGGCGCGGCGCCAGGCGCGCAAGGTGTCACCGGTGCTGGAAGTGCCGTCCCAGCCGGCGTAGTCCTCATTGAAGACGTTCTGCAGGCCCAGGATCGGGGTGCGCAGGTCCACCTCCAATGCATTCGAGACGAAGTACAGCAGCGACTTGCGGTAGATCGAGGCCACGTTGTCGTTGCGCTCGACGCGGTCAGACAGCAGGTCGATGTACAGGCTCTTCATCAACGCTGCATTGGGCGCGTAGTGGCGGTTGGCGAACTGCACGGTGCAGGCCGGTGCGTAGAGGTGCGTGGACTTGACCACCTCGGACAACCGGCGCGCAGCCATGGCGGTGAGCAGATGACCCAGCAGGATGGAGCCGGCCGAGTGGCCCACCACGTGCACCTCGAACTGGTCGCCCCAGGTGTCGCGCAGCTTCTGCAGCGCGGTGATAAGCAGGTCGCCACCGCGGCCGGAGCCGAACGCCAGTTCGGCGTTCTCCTTCATCTCGCTCCAGATCGGCCGTGCCAGGGGACGGCCGATGGATTTCTCCACCAGCAGGTCAGTGCGGTCAGTGATCCACTCGCCCGCACCGGCCGCCACCGCAGGCTGCTTGCGCCAGGCGTCGCTGACGATGCTGCTGATCGATTCAAGCAGGCCGGTCTTCCAGACCATGAAGATCGGATAGCAGCCGTTGGCGATGAAGTGCCGGCCCAGCGCCCTTGCGCGCTGGATTGCGGCGCCCTCACTGTTCAGGCCGCCATGGGCATAGATCACCAGGCGCTTGGGTTGACGGACCGGCTGGGTGCGGAACCATTGGTCTGGCAGGCCGGCCACCTGGTGCAAGAGCGTGCGGCTGAGCTCGTCCTCGGTGAGGTAACGCTTCATGCGCCCGTCGTTGCCCAGCACCACGCTGTGCTGGTAGGCCTGCTCCTTGCTCCACCACAGGCTGGTGTTGGCTCCTCCGGCTGCGCCTTTGGCCGTGGTGCCACCACCAGCACCGACGCGGCCGACCACCACGCCTGGCACGCCCAGCGCCACCACCCAGGCGTCCATGCCATTGGCCAGCCAATCGGCGTAGCTCAGCACCGCGAAGCCACCCAGGCCCCATTCGGCGCCCCAGGAGTTCTGGATCACGAAGCCCTGGGCATTGAAGCCGACCAGCGCGAAGGCGTGGCCGTCGACCTCCGAGGGGCGGCCATCGAAGGGGATCACCGGCAGCTCCGCGTGCCCCTTGGGCAGGCGCGATACCTTTGGCACGGCGGCCCAGCCCTCATGGGTGAAGGCCGAAACATAGACAGCGCCAACCTCCTGGATGGCTGACTGCAGATCGGTGATCGAACGCAGCTCGACGCGGAAGTACACCCCCAGCGTCTGCTGCGAAGCGCGTTGCGCATAGCCATAGCGAGGCCGGGTGGTCGGGTCGTCGGTGTAGGGCCAGTCGGCTTCCAGGCACACGCCGTGGTTGAACCAGCCTTTGAGCGCGCCCCGGCAACTGGAGCCGTCGTAGTCTTCGCCCGCGTACTCGTCGTAGCGCCGCGCGAAGTTGTAGAGCATTCGCGGGCTGACCGATGGCAGCTTCTTCGGGTACCGCGCCTTGCGCCAACGCAACTGGTTCACGACGCAGGCCAGGCCGAAGCCGGTGCAGGCGCCTTCGGCACCTTGGTCGAGGATCAGCCCGGCCTTCGTGTAAGTGGGAAGCAGGGCCTTCACGTCCTCGTCGGTGGGGAACGCGTCGTACAAGCTGACGGGCGGCGGGATGTAGGGCCGGTCACGCAGGTCGCTCGGGTCCTTGCGCACGGTGAGGCTGCGCTTGGGCGCCGCCGCCGCCGGGGCCGCCGCCTTCAGCTTCGCCTTGCCCTTGGCTGCCTTGCCGCCAGCCTTGGGCTTGCGTGCGCCGCCCGCCAGGCCGGCCGGCGCCGCAGGCCAGGCCTTGAGCGACAGGTTGAAGACATCGATGAAGCGGTCCTTGCCGTGCGAACCGCCGTTGACCAGCTTGCGGGCGCCCAGGTAGTCGTCCTTGGCCAGCGCTACCCGCATCTTGTCGGCGCAGTCGGCCAGGAAGCGCGCCAGCAGCACTGAGGCGACCTCGGGGGCGTTGGCCAGGTCGGCGTTGCCGGCAAGGTCGATGCCCAGCACTTTGCTGTACTTCTCGTAGTTGTAGCGACCGGTCAGTTGCACGAAGCCGCGGCCCTTGAAGCGCGCTCCGTCACCGGGCTGCTTGTTCTTCAACCTGTCGGCGCCTTCGTAGGCGCTGAAAGGGGCTTGCCCGGGCAGGGTGTTGAACTGCGAGGGGAACTCGGAGATCGGCAGGAAGCCTTCGCTTTCCGCGCGGATGGTGCCGAGCGCGGCACAGATCATTGGCCGGTCGGTCAGGCCCGCAGCGCCCAGCGCCGAGGCCACGTAGGGAAGGTATCGGTCGATGTTGGCCGGCTTGGTGGCGGGGAACAGCGCCCGCACCGAGGCCAGATCCAGTCTGACCGCCATGGCCTCGGGCTGCCGCAAGCCCAGCAGTTCCTGGCATCGCGGGCCAATGACGCCGTCGGCCACCAGGCCGACACCGCTTTGCCAACGCCGCGCCGCGGCCTCGACATCGGCATCAAGCACATCGCCGGTGGCCAGGTTGCCAAAGGCGGCGGCATCCGGCCCGAGTTGCTGCGCCAGGGCCTTTCGCAATGCGGCCACATCGGGGCCCTGGGCATTTCGGATCAAGAGGTTCTGCAT
>CAYJEC010000489.1:0-3150 GCA_964369025.1 uncultured Ideonella sp.
AGCTCAAGAAGCTCAATGCCCAGCTCACCGAGCTGACCGACGAGCAGGCCGCGTACATCGGCGTCTCCAAGGCCGGCCCGTACAAGCCCGACACCTACAGGTATTGAGTTCCTGACGCGATGCGCGCCGACCAGCTGCTCGTCCTGCAGGGTTTGGCACCCACCCGATCGGCCGCACAGCGGCTGATCGAGCGCGGTGCCGTGCGCTGGCTGAGCCCGCGCGGCTGGGCCGTGCCGAAGAAGGCCGACGAGTTGCCCGAGGGCTGCGAGATCGAGCTGACCGACGACGCCGAGCTTCGCTGGGCCTCGCGCGGCGGCCTGAAGCTCGAGGGTGTGCTGCGGGACAGCGGCCTGCAGCTCGACGGCGCGGTGGCGCTGGATCTCGGCCAGAGCACCGGCGGCTTCACCGACGTGCTGCTGGCCGCCGGCGCGGCACGGGTGGTGGGTGTCGACGTGGGCCATGGCCAGTTGCACCCGCGGCTGGCCGCCGACCCGCGCGTCACCTCGCTGGAGGGTGTGAACGCACGCTCGCTGACCCGCGAGCAGATCGGTGCCGCCATGCCCGCGAACGGCTTCGACCTGATCACCGGCGACCTGTCCTTCATCTCGCTGACATTGGTGCTGCCTGCGGTGGCCCCCTTGCTCGCTTCCGGCGGCACGCTGCTGATGCTGGTCAAGCCCCAGTTTGAGCTCTCGCCGGTCGACATCAACAAGCGCGGCCTCGTGAAGGACGCCTCGGCCTACGGCCACGTCGAGGCCCGCCTGCGCAAGGCCTGCGGCCGCTGTGGCCTGCAGGTGACGGCCTGGCGCGACAGCCCCACCCCCGGCGGAGACGGCAACCGCGAGTTCTTCATCGAGGCCCGCCCGGCCCCGACCACCACGACCACCCCATGACCGACACACCCCACCACCCGGCCCCGCGCGTGCCCATCAGTTTCGAGTTCTTCCCGCCCAACACGCCGGTCGGCAGCGAAAAGCTGAAGACGGTGGTGCGGGAACTGGCCGCCGTGCAGCCGGAGTTCTTCAGCGTCACCTATGGCGCCGGCGGCTCCACCCGCGAGAAGACCCTGGCCACCGTGCGCGACATCGCCGCGCTGGGCCACGAGGCCGCGCCGCACCTGAGCTGCGTGGGCTCCACCCGCGAAGGCATCGCCGAGATCCTGGCCACCTACCGGGCGCAGGGCATCCACCGGCTGGTGGCGCTGAGGGGTGATCTGCCCAGCGGCACCGCCACCGCGGGCGAGTTCCGCTACGCGAGCGAGCTGGTGGCCTTCGTTCGAGAGACGCAAGGATCCGACTGGCACATCGAGGTCGCCGCCTACCCCGAGTACCACCCCCAGCAGCGCTATGCCCGGCGGGATCTGCAGTTCTTTGCCGACAAGGTGAAGGCGGGCGCCGACTCGGCCATCACCCAGTTCTTCTTCAACCCGGACGCGTACTTCCACTTCGTCGACGAGGCGCGTGCGCTGGGCGTCACCGTGCCCATCGTGCCGGGGATCATGCCTATCCACAACTACGCGCGCATCGCCCAGTTCGCGGCACGCGACGGCATCGAGATCCCACGCTGGGTGGCGCTGAAGATGGAGGGCTACCTCGACGACGCGGCCTCGGTGCGCGCGTTCGGGCTGGAGGTGGTCACCCGCCTGTGCGAACGCCTGGTCGCCGGCGGGGCGCCGGGCCTGCATTTCTACACGCTGAACCAGTCGGCGCTGTCGCTGGAGGTCTGCCGCAGGCTGCACGCCTGAGCAGCCTGTGGCGCCGGCGCATCACGCCGGGCCCGATCGCCTGACGCACATCAATATCGCAGCGCAACAGTGCGTGGCGCCCGGCCGATATTGCGCCGCAGCAATTTACGAACACCCCGGTTTCGGTGCAATGCAGTCATGGCCCACGCGGGCCACGACACACGCAACCAAGAAGGAGTGTTCACCATGCAAGTTCGCCTCACCGCCCTGGCGCTCGCCGCCGCCCTCGCCC
This sequence comes from uncultured Ideonella sp., assembly GCA_964369025.1. GTDB lineage: Bacteria > Pseudomonadota > Gammaproteobacteria > Burkholderiales > Burkholderiaceae_C > Ideonella. The sequence continues at coordinate 1,977 of CAYJEC010000489.1, forward strand.
CTCTCGCCGCCCAGGCGCAAGACAGCGGCGACTGGATCGTCCGCGCCCGCGCCGTCAACCTCAGCTCGGCCAACAGCGACGACACCGGGCTGAGCCTGTCGATCAACGACAAGGTGCTGCCCGAGGTCGACATCAGCTATTTCTTCACGCCCAACCTGGCGGCTGAACTGATCCTGACCTACCCGCAAGAGCAGGATGTGAGGTCCGCCGGCGCCAAGATCGGCACCTTCAAGCATCTGCCGCCCACCCTGACGCTGCAGTACCACTTCACCGGCATGGGCTGGCGCCCGTATGCCGGCGTGGGCCTGAACTACACCCACATCTCGGACGTGAACTTCGCGCCGGCCGTGGTCACCGCACTGGGCCCGACGCTCAAGAAGGACAGCTTCGGCCTGGCCTTGCAAGTGGGTGTGGATGTGCCCGTGGGTGGCGGCTGGCTGCTGAACCTGGACATCAAGAAGGTGCAGATCGGCACGACCGTCTACTCGTTCGGCGCGGACGCCGGCAAGTTCAAGGTCGATCCCCTGCTCGCCAGCATCGGCTTCGGCAAGCGCTTCTAAACCACCTGCCCTGGCCAGTTGCGCTGCCAGAAGACACCCTCTTCGGTCAGCAGCGCATCGAGCGGCACGTCGTGCGGCTCGCCTTCCAGCCAGGGCACGTGGCCATGCGCGTAACCCAGCCCGGCCGTCACCGGCCGGGGCTGGATCGCCGCCAGCGTGCGGTCATAGAAGCCGCCGCCATAGCCCAGGCGCACGCCGCCCGGGCCGAAACCCACGCAAGGCACCAGCAGCAGCTCAGGGTGGAACTCCTCGGTGTCCTTCGGTTTGGGGATGCCGTAGGCGTCGTCCTCCATCGGGCAGCCGGGGTACCAGACATGGAAGCGCAGCTGCTTGGTGTCGCGGTCGATCACCGGCAGGCCGATGCGGCGATCCTCATGCCCGTCGCTCCAGCGGTAGAGCACCGGTAGCGCATCGAACTCGCCCTTGATCGGCCAGTAGGCGCCGATGGTCTTCTCCGGGCGGCCGATCAGCCACACGCGCAGCACGCTTTGCAGCGCCACGGCGCGCTCCAGGCGGTCGGGCAGGGCTTGGCGCGCGGCGACCAGGCGCTTGCGCAGGGCATCTCGTTCGGTGGGCAGCATCGGTGCGTCCGGTGGCGGGCCAAAACGCGATTG
>CAYJEC010000490.1:0-3123 GCA_964369025.1 uncultured Ideonella sp.
GTTGGAAGCGCTTCAACAGGGCCCGGTCATCCGGGTTGTTGGCTGTGACATCGGCCTTCAACAGGACGGCCTTGCTCAACCGCGCCTGGATCACTGGATCGCTGAAGGTGAAACGCTCCATCTCCTTGCAGGAGACACACCAGTCGGCATAGAAGTCGAGCATGACCGGGCGCCCTGCGCGCTGCAGCTCCGAGTCCAGTTCGGCCACGCTGCGCACCACTCGGAAGGCCGGCGCATCGCCGGCCACGGCCGTTCCCCGTGCCTGCGCCAGGTGGACCAGTGGCTGCAAGGGGTCATGCCCCCCCGAGGCGGCGCCGACAAATTGCATCACCCCCCAGGCCAGCGCAGCGATGCCCGAAGCACGCTGCAGCCAGACCCTTGGGGCGCCGCTGTGCGGATTGGCGTCGAACGGGCGGAGCATGAATCCGGCGATCAGCAAGAGGGTACCCCACAGGCCCAGCCCCACCGGCGCCGGCAGCACCGGCTGCACCACCCACAGGGCCACCGCCAGCAGCAGCAGGCCGAAGAATCGCTTGATGGCATGCATCCAGGCACCGGACCGTGGCAGCCAGGCACCCGCAGACGCCCCCAACAGCAGCAGCGGCACGCTCATCCCCGCGGCCAGGGCAAACAACGCAGTCGCAGACAACGCCACATCACGGGTCTGGCTGAGGAACAGCAAGGCACCAGCCAAAGGCGCTGTGACACAGGGGCTCACTATCAGAGCCGAAATGCCCCCCATCGCGAACACGCCCAAGAATCGGCCACCGCGAAAGCGCCTCGATGCGCCATCCAACCGGTTGGCCAATCCGGCAGGCAAACGCAGTTCGTAGACGTCGAACATCGACAACGAGAAGAGCGCCAGCATGGCTGCAAATGCAGTCAGCACCCAAGGCTTCTGCAAGGCTGCAGCGAGGCCCTCACCCGCGAGCCCGGCGGCTACACCGAGCGCTGTATAGACAATCGCCATACCCAGCGAGTAGGCCAGGGCCAGGGCGAAGCCACGCCGGCGCGACACCTCTGCGCCACCCGTCAGGATGGATGACAGGATAGGCAGCATGGGCAGCACACATGGCGTGAAGGCCAACAGCAAGCCCATCACCCAGAACGCCCCGATCGTGGCCCACCAGGATCCACCGCGCAACACACGCTCGATCGCGCCCGCCTCGCCCAAGGGCGCTCCGTCGGCTTTGGAAGAAGCCACGCCCGCCAGCACACTGGAGGTGGGCTGCTGAGCGTCTGGGCCGAGCAGTTGCACGGTACCGTCACCGCCATAGGCAGCCAGTGACACCCTGGCCTGGCTGGTCATTGGGGGGTAGCACAGTCCCGCATCGGCGCAGCCTTGCGACACCATGCTGAGCAACAGGCCGTCGGCGCTGGACTGTCGCACCGGGATGCGCAACCGAAGCACATCACGGTAGGTTTCGACCTCCTTCTGGAAGGTCTCGTCGAACTTGACCTTTCCTGCAGGCAGCGCAAGGTCGCCCAGTACGGCACCCTCTGCAGCGGCCTTCAGGGCCTGGCGGTACATGTAGTAGCCGGGCGCAATCTGGAACTGAACCTCGATCTCGTCCGGCCCCGCGGCACGGGCGGAGAACTGGAACGCCTGCTGGGGCTCGAGGAAGTCGTCTGCCGCGTGCACCGGCATGCCGGCCAGCAACAGCATTGTGGCCAAGGCCATCCAGGCTGATCGGGCCCAGGAAATCATGGCGAAAGGAGTCTTCATCTGCTGCTCTGAGTCTTCAGGCTTGACGGGGTTCCCGGCCATCGCGGTTTGGGCACTCAATGACAAAGGGCCAGCATGGCTGGCCCTTCAGGGTGTCTCATGGGCGAAACGCCGAGAGATGGTCAGCCTTCGGCCGATTCGGCCGGAGCACCGGTGTTCTCGGGGCGATCCACCAGTTCCACATAGGCCATCGGCGCGTTGTCGCCAACGCGGAAGCCCATTTTCAGGATGCGGGTGTAACCGCCGGGACGGACCTGGTAGCGGGGGCCCAGTTCGTTGAAGAGCTTGGTCACGATGTCACGGTCGCGCAAGCGGGCAAAAGCCAGCCGGCGGTTGGCGACGGTGGGCTCCTTGCCCAGTGTGATGAGCGGCTCGACGACGCGGCGCAATTCCTTGGCCTTGGGGACCGTGGTCTTGATCGCTTCGTGGCGCAGCAGGGAAACGCACATGTTGCGCAGCATCGCCTGGCGGTGCTCGCTGGTGCGGTTGAGTTTACGGAGTCCGTGACGGTGACGCATGGTGCTTGCCTTTCTTTATAGAACCCCGGCCGTGTCAGGTACCGGGGTGTGCACTCGGATCAGAACGCTGAGGTTCAGCGCTTGTCCAGGCCCTGCGGGGGCCAGTTTTCCAGCCGAGCGCCGAGCGTGAGCCCGCGCGAAGCCAGAACTTCCTTGATTTCGTTGAGCGACTTGCGGCCCAGGTTCGGGGTCTTCAGCAGCTCATTCTCGGTGCGCTGAATCAGATCACCGATGTAATAAATGTTCTCCGCCTTCAGGCAGTTGGCCGAACGCACGGTGAGCTCAAGCTCATCCACAGGGCGCAACAGGATCGGGTCAAACTGTTGCGAGCTGCGCTGCGCAGGAGCTTCAAAGTTGAGCTCGGCACCTTCGAGCTGTGCAAACACAGCCAGTTGCTCGACCAGAATCTTGGCTGAAGCACGGACCGCCTCTTCTGGACCGATAGAGCCATTGGTCTCGATTTCGAGCACCAGCTTGTCCAAGTCGGTACGCTGCTCGACACGAGCGCTCTCAACGGTGTAGCTAACGCGCTTGACGGGCGAGAACGATGCATCCAGAACGATACGCCCGATGGAACGGGCCTGATCATCATTGCGACGCAGGCTGCCAGGAACGTAACCGCGACCTTTTTCAACCTTGATCTGCATGTCCAGCTTGGCGCCAGCAGACAGCGTGGCGATGACATGACCGGGATTCACGATTTCAACGTCGTGCGGGGTCTGGATGTCAGCGGCCGTCACGAGGCCTTCGCCGTCCTTGCGCAGGCTCAGCGTGACTTCGTCGCGGTTGTGGAGCTTGAACACCACGCCCTTGAGGTTCAGGAGCATGTTGACCACGTCCTCTTGGACGCCGTCGATCGACGAGTACTCGTGCACGACA
>CAYJEC010000491.1:0-3117 GCA_964369025.1 uncultured Ideonella sp.
ATCGGGTGCCACAGCTGGCGGCGGCGCTGCTCGGGCTGGCCGCTGCCGCGTGCCAGGCTGGCTCACTGCGCTCCTGTGACCAGCCGGCGCCGGTGAGCGCCGGCCAGCACGCCACCCTGTTCCGCTTCGGCGATGTGGTGCGCGCCGAGTTGGCGCGCGCCGGCCAGCCGCTGGCGCTGGTGGCCCGCTCCGGCACCGATCTCAGCCTGCTGGGCCAGCGCTATTCGCACGCCGGCTTCAGCCTGCGCGACAGTGCTGAGACGCCCTGGGCGGTGCGCCAGCTCTACTACGCGTGCGACGAAGGCCAGCCGCGGATCTTCGACCAAGGCCTGGCTGGCTTCCTGCTCGGCAGCAACGACGCCGATCTCGGTTATGTGTCGCTGGTCTTCCTGCCCGCCGAGGCCAGCGCCCGCCTGGACCGCACCGTCACCGACAAGCGGCAGGCGCTGGCTCTGCTGGGTGCCGACTACAGCGCCAACGCCCACGCCTGGAGCGAGCGCTACCAGAACTGCAACCAGTGGGTGGTGGAGATGCTGGCCACCGCCTGGTCGCCTCCGGCAGAAGGCTCGGCGCCGCGTCTGCACGCCCAGCACTGGCTGGCCCAGGCCGGCTACCGGCCCACGGAGGTGGATGTGGTCGCCTGGCCGCTCGTCTGGGTGGCCGGCATGGTGCCCTGGCTGCACAACGACGACCACCCGGGGGAGGATCTGGCGCGCGCCGTCTACCGCGTCAGCCTGCCGGATTCGATCGAGCGCTTCGCCCGGCTGCACCTGCCGGGGGCCCAGCGGGTCGAGCTCTGCCACGCGGGCCGTCGGGTGGTCGTCCACCGGGGCTGGGATCCGGTGGCCGAAGGTTGCGTGCCAGGGCCTGGCGATGAGAGCTTCGACCTGCTTTGAGCACGTTGGTCGCCTGAAACCGGCCGCCGGTCGCGGCCGGGCTGCAACTCGTCGCACCGCGCTCGCCGGCCTGCGGAATCGCCGCTATCGTGGCGGGTTTCGGGTGGCCTCGCGTGGCCTCCGGAGTAACCCTGACCCGCTGGCCTCATCGGCCGGCTGACCTGGAAGGCCCACCTTGAAGACTCTCCGACTCAGCACTCTGGCCCTGCTTGTCCAACTTGCCACCGCCAGCATGGCGGCGACGCCCGCCGCCGGCCTGGACACCGCCGGCTTCGACCCCTCCGTGCGGGTCCAGGACGACCTGTTCCGCGCTGCCAACGGCGGCTGGCTGAAGAACACCGAGATCCCGGCCGACAAGGCCGAGTACGGCACGTTCATCCAGCTGCGCGACCTGTCCGACAAGCGCGTGCGCGCCATCGTCGACGAACTGGCCACGCGCCAGTTCCCGAAGGGCAGCGTCGAGCAGAAGGTGGGGGCGTTCTACAGCAGCTTCCTGGACACCGCCGCGATCGACAAGGCCGGCGTGGCGCTGATCAAGCCGATGCTGGCCGAGATCGACGCGCTGAAGACCCCCAAGGCGATGGCGCAGTGGATGGGCCGCGCCCAGGGCCGGCTGGAGACGCCGGTGCAGCTTTGGGTGCTGGGCGACTTCAAGGAGCCCACGGTGAACCGTGCGCTCACCTGGCAGGGCGGCCTGGGCCTGCCCGACCGCGACTACTACCTGAAGAAGGACGACGAGCGCCTGGCCAAGGCCCGTGCCGCCTACGAGACCTACCTGACCACGCTGGCCCGCCTGGCCGGCTTGGCGCAGCCAGCCGAGATGGCCAAGAAGGTGATGGCCATCGAGCAGAAGATCGCCGAGGCCCATTGGGACAAGGTCGACAACCGCAACATGGTCAAGATCTACAACCCGATGACGCCGGCCGAGCTGGCCAAGACGGCGCCGGGTTTCGACTGGGCGGCGTTCATGGAGAGCGCTGCGCTGGCCAATGTGGACCGGCTGTCGGTCTCGCAGCCCAGCGCCACGGTCGCCATCGCCAAGCTGTTGGGTGAGGTGCCGCTGGCCGACTGGAAGGTGTACCTGAAGATGCAGAGCCTGGACGCCGCGGCCCCGGTGCTGCCGCAGGCCTTCCGCGACGCGCGCTTCGCCTTCCGCGGCACCGCGCTCACCGGCACCAAGGAGCAGAAGCCGCGCTGGCAGCAAGGCATCACCGAGCTGAACGGCGCCCTGGGTGAAGCCGTGGGCCAGATCTACGTGGCACGCCACTTCTCGCCCGCCCACAAGGCACGCATGCAGGAACTGGTGGGCAACCTGCTGGCTTCCTACAAGGAATCGATCGACGGCCTCACCTGGATGACCCCGGTCACCAAGGCCCAGGCGCAGGACAAGCTGTCCAAGTACATGACCAAGATCGGCTACCCCGACAACTGGCGTGATTACGGCAAGCTCGAGGTGCGCCCCGGCGATGCCCTGGGCAACACCGTGCGCTCGGCGCGCTTCGAGTGGGAGCGGGTGGCCGCCAAGGCTGGCAAGCGAGTCGACCGCACCGAGTGGGGCATGACGCCGCAGACGGTGAACGCCTACTACAACGGGACGCTCAACGAGATCGTTTTCCCGGCCGCGATCCTGGAGCCGCCGTTCTTCGACATGGCGGCCGACGATGCCGCCAACTACGGCGCGATCGGCGCCATCATCGGCCACGAGATCAGCCACGGGTTCGACGACCAGGGCAGCCAGTTCGACGGCGAAGGCGTGCTGCGCAACTGGTGGACGGACGATGACCGCAAGGCCTTCGAGGCGGTGGGCGCCAAGCTGGTGGCCCAGTACGAGACCTACGAGCCCCTGCCCGGCAAACGCCTGAACGGCAAGCTGACGCTGGGCGAGAACATTGCGGACCTGTCCGGCCTGCAGATCGCCTACAAGGCCTACCTGCGCTCGCTGAAGGGCCAGGCGGCGCCGGTGATCGGTGGCACCACCGGGCAACAGCGCTTCTTCTTGGGCTGGTCGCAGGGCTGGCGCGAGAAGACCCGCGAGGAGCGTGCGCTGCAGCTGCTGACCATCGACCCGCACTCGCCGCCGGAATTCCGCGCCAATGGCGCGGCGGTGAACCACGATGGCTTCCACGAGGCCTTCGGCACCAAGGCCGGCGACAAGATGTTCAAGTCGCCAGAAGAGCGTATCCGTATCTGGTGATTTCCTGACTCAGCCGCGCAGGCCGAA
>CAYJEC010000492.1:0-3116 GCA_964369025.1 uncultured Ideonella sp.
CTTGTGCATCTTCTGCACGTTCTCCCTGTCCTGCAGGATCTCGCCCACTGCGGCGCGCAGCTTGGCCAGCACCGGCGCCGGCGTGCCCTTGGGCGCCATCAGCGCGGTCCAGATCGGGATGTCGTAGCCGGCGAAGCCCGCCTCGGCGACGGTCGGCACGTCCGGCAGCGCTGCCGAGCGCTTGGCGGTGGTGACGGCCAGCGCCTTGAGCTTGCCGCCCTGGATGTGCGGGATCACGGCCGGGCTGTCGAGCACCGCCACCTGGGTCTCGCCGCCCAGCAGGCCCATCACGGTGGGGCCGGAACCCTTGTATTGCACGTGGTTGAACTTCACGCCGGCCGCCTCGGTCAGCGTCTCGGCCACCAGCACGAAGGAGGTGGTGGGCGTGCCGTGGTCCAGCCGGCCGTCCTTGTGGGTCTTGGAGAACTGCACGAGTTCGGCGAAGTTCTTGACCGGCAGCGAAGCGGGCACCGTCACCACCAGCGGGAAGGTCGCCAGCAGCGCGATCGGCTCGAAGTCCTTCTCGGGATCGTAGGCCAGGCTCTTCATGAGCACCGGGTTGGTGGTCAGGCCGCCGCTGGACGACACCAGCAGCGTGTAGCCGTCCGGCGCCGCCTTGGCGACCAGGTCGTTGCCGATGGCGGAGGCCGCGCCCGGCTTGTTCTCCACGATGAAGCTCTGCTTCAACTTTTCCTGCAGCTTCTCGGCCACCAGCCGCGCGAGGATGTCGTTGGTGCCGCCCGGCGGGAAGCCGACGACGATCTTCACCGGCTTGTCCGGATAGGCCTGGGCGGCGGCTTGCGGGGCGTGGAAGGCCAGCGCGGCGAACGCGACGGCGGCGACACCGGGCAGCGCGCGCAACAGCAGGCGGCGCGCGGCGGAAGGACGTTGGGGCATGCGGAAGGTCTCCTGGATGTTGGAATGAACGGCGCGTCTTGATGTCCACGCAGCGGATTGCGAGTCCATTTTATGGACGGATCTTGATCTGCGTCAAATTCCGGATCGCATGTCCGTGTAGCGGACACATGAGCTAGCGGCTCGCCGGCTTGACCACGCTACCGAATCCCAACGCTTCCGACAACCGGGAAGACTCCTGCTGCAGCAGCCTGGCGATCTGCTTTTGCCGCGCCGCGTCCATGCGCACCTCGGGGCCGAACACGCCGATCGAGCCGGCCACCTGCGACTGCCGGTCGAAGAAGGGGACGGCGACCGCCACCGCGCCCGAGACGAGTTCGTTGCGGCTGACGGAGTAGCCGCGCTTGCGGGTCGCGCCCAGCTCCGCCTCCAGGTCCTTCAGGTCCAGCTGCGTGCCTTGCGCGTAGTCCCGCAATTGCTCGGGCGTCGGGTCCATCCAGGCCAGGATGGCGCGGCCGGTGGCACCCAGGACCAGCCGCTCGGTGGAGCCGACGCCGCGCTTGAAGTTCAGCGGTTGCGGGCTGGGCAGCTCGGCGATGCACAGCCGCATCTGGCCCTGCGGCACCAGCAGGGCGACCGTCTCGCGCGTCTCTTCCCAGATCTTGCGCAGCACCGGATCGGCCAGGCTGCTGAGATCGAGAGTCGCCTTCCACACATGGGCCAGGCGCGACACCGCGGGGCCCAGGCGAAAGCGCTGCGGCTCGCCCACAGACACCAGGAAACCATGCTCCTGCAGCGTGTAAATCAGGCGGTACAAGGTGGGCCGCGACAGGTCCACCCGCTTGAGCAACTCTCCCGCCGAGAGCTGGGGATCTTCTTCGGTGAAGGCGGCCAGGATCTCCAGCGCGCGGCCCACGGCGCGGACGTTCTCGTTCTTCTCGACGGTGCTCATGGTTCCCCTCCTGCGATGCCCGGCATTATGTCCGCTCTGCGGACATCTTGACCCAGAACAACGTCAGTCCATACAATGAGACCGCATGTCCGTTCAGCGGACTTTTCTGGAGGTTTCATGGCCGGCACCGCTTTTCCCGTTACCCTGCTCTTCGCCGACGGCGTCTCCCAGCGCATCGCCGTTCCCTGCGGTGGCAAGCTGATCGAAGCGGCGCAGGAAGCCGGCCTGAACCTGCTGACCGATTGTTCCAACGGCCAGTGCGGCACCTGCACCGCGCAGCTGGTGTCCGGCAGCGTCGATCTCGACGACTACGACTCCGCCGTGCTGACCGATGCCGACCGGGCTTCAGGAACCGTGCTGCCCTGCGTCTGCCGCGCCAGCGGCCCGTGCGCGATCGAACTGCCCTACGACTCCAGCGAAGCGATGAGCGAGGAACCCGCACCGGTGGTCGCGCAGGTCACCGCCGTGGAGCAGGTCGCCAGCGAAACGGTGCGGCTGGAAGTGCAGCTGCCCGAGGCCGTCGCGTTCGAGCCCGGCCAGTACGTGCGCATCACGCCGGCCGGCGCCGACTTCCACCGTTCCTATTCGATGGCGAACGTGCCGGGGACGGACCGCCTGCAGTTCTTCATCCGGCTGGTGCCCGGCGGCGCTTTCTCCGAGTGGCTGGCGGGCGCGAAGCCCGGCGACGCCGTGGAGCTGAGCGCGCCGCACGGCACCTTCTTCCTGCGCCAGGAAGACCGGCCCCGCCTGTTCGTGGCCGGCGGCACCGGTGTCGCCCCCTTCCTGTCGATGCTGCGCGCCATGGCGGACCAGCCCACCGCGCAGCGCACCACCTTCCTGATCGGCGCACGCACGCCCGGCCACCTGTTCGCCCTGGACGAACTGCGCCAGCTCGGTGAAAAGCTGCAAGGAATGGAACTGCAGGTGGCCGTCGAACAGGACGCCGATGCCGGCTGCCACGCCGGTTATGCCACCGACCTCATCCCGCAGCTCGGGCTGGATCCTTCCACCCGCGTGTACCTGTGCGGCCCGCCGCCGATGGTGGAAGCCGGCCGCCGCGCCGCCGCCACCGCCGGCCTGCCCGCGGCGGACGTGCTCTGCGAACGCTTCGCCTGACGACCCCGATCCGAGAGAGACCCGCATGATCCCCATCACACCGCAATCCCGCTACGACGCGCTCGTGAAGCTCCGCGAGGGCAAGATCGGCCGCGAGATCTTCTCCGACCGCGAGATCTACGAGGAGGAACTGGAGAGGGTCTTCACCCGCGCCTGGCTGTTCGTCGGCCACGAGAGCCAGGTGCCCAACCCG
>CAYJEC010000493.1:0-3112 GCA_964369025.1 uncultured Ideonella sp.
CGCCGATGTAGTAGATTTCCCCGGCCTTCAGGAAATGGGCCCACCGAACAGTCAGCTCCAATTCGTCCACCGGGCGCAGCAGGATAGGATCGAACACGGTGGTTTGCTTCGGCGCCTGGTCGAACGTGGCGATGTCGCCCGCGTCCAGTTGCGCAAAGACAGCCAGTTGCTCGACCAGGATCTTGGCAGATGCACGGATCGCTTCCTCGGGCGAGATGGCACCGTTGGTCTCGATCTCCATGACCAGTTTGTCCAGGTCGGTACGCTGCTCGACGCGAGCGTTCTCGACGGCGTAGCTGACGCGGCGCACGGGCGAGAAAGAGGCATCCAGCACGATTCGCCCGATCGACTTGGTGGGCTCGTCACCGTAGCGACGAAGGGTTCCCGGCACGTAGCCACGGCCCTTCTCCACCTTGATCTGCATGTCGAGCTTGCCGCCGTGCGCCAAGTGGGCAATGACGTGGTCGGGATTGACGATCTCGACGTCGTGCGGCGTCTGGATGTCTGCGGCGGTGACAGGGCCTTCGCCCTCCTTGCGCAGCACCAGCGTGACTTCGTCGCGATTGTGCAGGCGGAAGACCACACCCTTCAGGTTCAGCATGATGTGCACGACGTCTTCGGCCACGCCGTCCACCGTCGAGTACTCATGCAGCACCCCGGCGATCGTGACCTCCGTCGGCGCATAACCCACCATCGACGACAGCAGCACGCGACGCAGCGCATTGCCGAGCGTGTGACCGTAACCACGCTCGAAAGGTTCGAGCGTGACTTTGGCGCGGTGACCGCCCAGCGGCTCCGCAACGATGGCTTTGGGTTTCAGCAGATTGGTTTGCATGTAAGTCCTGTTCCTCTCAATACCCTCGGCTCGTTACACCGATAAGGCTGACGGACCACGCCGGAAAGGTGAAACACGTCCACCGCGGTACCGGCTTGCCGCAGCGGGAATGGCAGCACACGCGCCCAGCGCGCGCGCCCCAACAGTGCGATCAGCGCGAGTACAACTCGACGATCAGCGATTCGTTGATCTCAGCTCCGAATTCGTCGCGGTCCGGCACCTTCTTGAAGGTGCCTTCCATCTTGGTGGCATCCACCGCCACCCACGCGGGCAGGCCGATCGACTCGGCCAGCTTGAGTGAATCAGCCACTCTGAGCTGCTTCTTCGACTTCTCTCGGATGGCGATCACATCGCCGGCCTTGACCTGGTAGGACGGGATGTTGACGACCTCGCCATTCACCGTCAGCGCCTTGTGCGACACCAGCTGGCGAGCCTCGGCACGCGTCGAGCCGAAACCCATGCGGTAGGTGACGTTGTCCAGGCGGGACTCGAGGATGAAAAGCAGGTTGGCACCGGTGTTGCCCTTGCGGCGGTCGGCTTCGGCAAAGTAGCGGCGGAACTGACGCTCCAAAACGCCGTACATGCGCTTGACCTTCTGCTTCTCGCGCAGTTGCAAGCCAAAGTCGCTGGTGCGCGAGCCGGAGGTGCGGCCGTGCTGGCCGGGCTTGGAATCAAACTTGGCCTTGTCGCTGATGGCGCGGCGAGCGCTCTTCAGGAACAGGTCAGTGCCTTCACGGCGGGAAAGTTTGGCCTTGGGGCCGAGGTAACGTGCCACGTTGCTTCCTTAAACGTTGATCTGACGCGCCCGGTTGCCATGGCGTTGCACGGCTGGCGCGCGAGTCTGGCGGGTGTTCTTGAATTCGCTCAGACGGTGGGCTTGAGTTGAAACGGCCGACTCACGGATCACTCCGCGGCCGGCGTTCGGGAAACTCTCGATTGTAGCAGAGCCACATAGGCCCCGCCCAAGTCAGATACGGCGGCGCTTTTGCGGACGGCAGCCGTTGTGCGGGATCGGGGTGATGTCCGAGATCGAATTGATCCGGATGCCCAGCGATGCCAGCGCCCGAACCGACGATTCGCGGCCCGGGCCAGGGCCCTTGATCCGCACGTCGAGGTTCTTGATGCCTTGCTCCTGCGCGGCGCGGCCAGCCACTTCCGCAGCCACCTGGGCAGCGAACGGAGTTGACTTGCGCGAGCCCTTGAAGCCCTGGCCACCCGACGACGCCCAGGACAGCGCGCCGCCCTGCCGGTCGGTGATCGTGATGATCGTGTTATTGAACGACGCGTGCACGTGGGCAATGCCATCCGCGATGTTCTTGCGGATCTTCTTGCTCACACGCCGCGCGGCGGTGTTGGCAGGTGCTTTGGCCATGTCTTGTACTCTTTCCTAGAACCGTTGCAGGCTTACTTCTTCAGCGCGGCGGCACCCTTGCGCGGGCCCTTGCGGGTACGGGCATTGGTGCGTGTGCGCTGGCCACGCATCGGCAGGCCACGACGGTGGCGGAAGCCGCGATAGCAGCCCAGGTCCATCAGGCGCTTGATGTTGATGGAGATCTCGCGGCGCAGGTCGCCTTCGATCGTGAGACGGCCAACTTCTTCCCGGATCTTCTCCAGGTCGCCGTCGGACAGGTCCTTGATCTTCTTCGAGTAGGCGATGCCCACCGCGTCACAGATCTTCTGTGCGGTCGTGCGGCCGACGCCATAAATGTGGGTCAGGCCGATTTCCGCGTGCTTGTGCGGCGGAATGTTGATGCCAGCAATACGTGCCATTGTGTTTCCTTCGATTCGCTGTCAGCCGTGGCTCAACCCTGACGCTGCTTGTGACGGGGGTCCGTGCAGATCACGCGAACCACGCCATTGCGGCGAATGATCTTGCAATTGCGGCACATCTTCTTGACCGATGCTGCGACTTTCATGATCTTCTCCTTGACCTTCTCAAACGCTCATTTCGCCCTGAACACGATGCGAGCGCGACTCAAATCGTATGGCGTCAACTCCACTGTCACCCTGTCACCCGGCAGGATACGGATGTAATGCATCCGCATCTTTCCCGAGATGTGCCCCAAAACCACATGCCCGTTTTCCAGCTTCACCCTGAAGGTGGCGTTGGGCAGGTTCTCGAGAATCTCGCCCTGCATCTGGATGACGTCGTCTTTCGCCATTGTCTTGCTTGTCTGCCGACGAGGCCGGTCAGCTTGCCTTGAAGTTCGCCTTCTTCAGCAGTGATTCGTACTGCTGACTCATGACATAGGACTGCACCTGGGCCCAGAAGTCCAT